>DATEXS010000274.1:0-5166 GCA_035256725.1 Anaerolineae bacterium | reverse complement strand
CCATCAACCGCGGCGCAGCTCACGGCTGGAACGAGCACAAATATGACCTCTCCTTATCTCCTGATCCCACCATGATTATATCAGAAGGGCGGGAAAAGGACAATACTGGAATGCAGGCGGCTCGGAGCAGCCTCATCGGAGAAGCGGCTTCGACGGCGGCCTCTTGCTGGATGGGCATTGAGGGTGGTCACCAACTAATCTCCAACTTCTCCAACCAACCCCAATCGAGACTGCAACTGGGGCCGTAGGTTGAGAACCAGGCTGTGCCATACAATGGACATAAGAAGCGGCGCTCCTGTATAATGTAGGATGGAGAGATTGATGGGTAGGTCAAGGGCAGAGCGACCAGGGCCGGACGGCAAGGAGCGTGACAGGGCGCGCGCCGAACTGGCCGCCTTGCTTAACCAGCACGAGGAGGAGATCGCCACGGCCTGGGCGGAGCTGGTGCAGGCTTCGCCGGGCTCTCCATACGGTTCTCTGTCTCCAGAGGATATGCGCTCTCTGACCATGCGGGGACTGAGGGCGATGGTGGAGAGTCTGCAGACCGGTTCCCATGATATTCTGGAGGAGTACCTGGCCGATATCTGCCCCGCTGGCAGTGAAGCGATCCCCGATGGTTCAGCGGTGACCGAGGCCCTGCTGTTGTGCAAGGATGCGACCGTGCCCATCATTCGTCGGGCCTTTGGTCCCGATTCCGGCAAGACCTGGGCCTTGATCTCTGAGTTGGATGCCTGCCTGCGCTGGATGGCCGGTCGCCTCACGAGTCTGTTTGCCGCCGAGGCGAGACGGCAGTTGCAGGCGCAGCGGGCGCAGGTGGCGATGCTCCTGGACATAGCGCAGACTGCCAGCTCTACCCTGGAGCTGGACGAGGTGGTGCGTATCGTGGCCGAGGGGATAGTCGCTGCGCTGGGAGTCGATGCTTGCACCTTCCAGCTGGTGGACGAGACTGGGCGTTCCGCGGTTTATCTTCGCGAGCCTGCCGACTGGTCGAAGCGTGTTTTCCGATCCTTTGACAGTTGCCCTAGATCCTTCCACGAGGTATTGGCGACCCGCGAGCCTCTGACGAGCTACGACGTGCAGTCTGATCCGCGCTTTTCCAGGCACGAAGGCCGTGAATTGGGGGCCAAATCTGCGCTGGGGGTGCCTCTGATGGTCAAGGGCAAGATGATAGCGGTGGCCTGGGCCTACACCGTGGATGACTACCGCCGTTTCACCAGGGACGAGATCGCCTTGGCTCAGGGCATTGGAAACATGCTCGGCCTGGTGATCCAGAACGCCCAGCTCTACGGACGGTCGAAGCTGCTGGCGGTGATGGAGGAGCGGGGCCGTCTTGCCCGCGAGATCCACGACGGCCTCGCCCAGACGCTGGGCGCCCTGCAACTCAAGGCTTCGCAACTTGAGGATTCTCTGCCTGGCGGGCGGGTCGATGAGTCGCAGGCATACCTGTCCGAGCTACAGGACATGATCAGTAGAGCCTATCGTGATCTGCGCGAGGCGATGCTGGGCCTGCGCGCCGTGGTCGAGCCCGAGGCGGGGTTGCTCGCCGCGTTGCGCGAATATCTCACCCATTACCAGGCCCAGTATGGCCTGGTAGTGAGCTTGGAGGCCAACGAGGAGGAGCCAGCCATACTGGACGGGGGTGCTCAGGCGCAGGCGATGCGCATCGTGCAGGAGGCGCTGAGCAACGTGCGCAGGCATGCTGGGACGGACAGGGCGACTCTGCGCGTCGAACGGCACCGCGACGGAGTCCGAATCTCCGTGGTGGATGAGGGCCACGGGTTTGACCCGGCCCTCCTCGAGGGGCTGGACGACGGAAGACACCTGGGCCTACGCACCATGCGCGAGCGAGCGGAGAGTGTGGGCGGGACCCTGGCCGTGGAATCTCAGCCCGGGCAGGGGACCATGGTTGTGCTGCGACTGCCGCTATCAGGGGATGGGGGAAGGGCATGAGCGAGCCGTTGCGTGTGCTGCTGGTGGACGATCACATCCTCTTTCGGAGAGGGGTGCAAGCTGTGCTGGCCGCTCGTCCCGACATGGAGGTGGTGGGTGAGGCCGGCGATGGCCTTGAGGCGGTGGCCCTGGCGCGAGAGACCATGCCTGACGTGATCCTCATGGATATCGCCATGCCCGGATGCAACGGGTTGGAGGCAACCCGGCGGATCAAGCAGGAGATGCCCTCCGTCAAGGTCTTCATGCTCACCGTTTCTGACCATGACGAAGATCTCTTCGAAGCGATCAAGAGTGGCGCCCAGGGGTATTTGACTAAAGACCTAAAGGCGCAGCAGTTGTTCGATGCGCTCGAGGGCGTGGCCAGAGGAGAGGCGGCCTTCTCCGGGCTGATCGCGGCCAAGATCTTGAGGGAGTTCGAGAAGAGCAGCAGTGGCACGGAGGAGCAGCTCGAGGCCACGGATCCACTCACGCGCCGCGAGATAGAGGTTCTCCAGTTGGTGGCCCAGGGAAAGTCCAACCAGGAGATCGCCCAGAGCCTGGTCATCTCGGAGAGCACGGTGAAGAACCATCTGAGGAACATCCTGGGCAAGCTGCATCTGCGGAACCGCGTTCAGGCTGCGGTCTACGCCGTGCGCCAGGGGTTGGTGGAGGATTCTCCGTAGCGATTATCGTCCAGACATGACACTGCCCCACCGCACTATCCGTCGGTGGGTACGATTGCCCAAAAGAACTATCGAAAGATAGTTCTTTTGTTTGGCCAGAATGCGCAGCTTGGCTCTTACTGCCGCCGGGAAGTAATGGTATACTGGTGTCATGGGGAAGGAGTGCGGAGCCAGCGGGAAGGCACGTGTGCTTGTCGTGTCTAACGCATCGCTCTTCGGCGAGGGCATCGAGGGGCTGCTGCGCCAGGAGCCCGGATTGGAGATCGTGGGTCTGGAGACAGACCCAGGGCAGGCCGTAGAACGCATCAAGGAGGCCCATCCCGACGTCGTCATCCTTGCTGATGGGGAGGCGGGGACTGGGCTTGAGTTGGAGTTGTTGCGCCTGGTGAGCGAAGGCTTCCACATGAGGATCGTGGAGGTCCATCTGGCCACCAATACGCTCTGTTTGTACTGCGGCGAACAGCAGTCCATAGGGGAGGCCCGGGACCTGGTGGACACCGTGCGACACATTTGCGACGGCTTGAACCGCGAGGCGCACGTACCACGTGTCCTGTGACGGGGACGTGATTTCGTATCTAGTCAGGGGAGATTCCGGCGTAGGACGGGCATACTGAGCCATGTCGAAGAAGAAGATCGTGGTTATCGGGGTCCTGCTTGGCGTGGTGGTCATCGGCGGAGTGGGCGCAGTGGCTGCGTGGAAGTACCACGAGCAGCCCCAGTTCTGCGCCACCTGTCACATCATGGACCCCTACCTGGAGTCGTGGCAGGCGTCTGACTATGGCGCCTACGCCCATGGGGCAGAGGACGTGGCCTGCCTGGACTGTCACGTACCCACCGTGCAGCAGCAGGTGGATGAGCTGGTGGTGTACATGCAGGGTGACTTCACGGTCCCTCTGGAGGAACTCGAGGTCACGGATGAGTTCTGCTACGACTGCCATCTGCCCAATGATCATACAAGCTATGAAGAGGTGGGTCAGCTTACGGCGGGGCTAGAACTGAATCCTCACAGCTCGCACCTTGGGGAGCTGGAGTGTGACCTCTGTCACAGGATGCACGGGCTTTCAGAGGACTATTGTGCTGATTGCCATGGTCCTGTGGCCACAGGGCCGGGCTGGACGACGGAGGTGACCAGGACGGCGGAAGTCCAGGTGTGGGCTCCGGACATGGATTGTTCTGCTTGTCACGTTATGGACCCCTATTTTGCCTCGTTGCAGGATACCAACCTGCTGGCGTATGCCCACGCCCAACAGGGATTGGAGTGTCTGGATTGCCACGAGGTAGAAGCAGTAGAGCAGGTCCATGAGGAGGCCGTTGCTGGGACGCCTATTATAACGGGGACGGTTGAGATGCAGTTTTGCTTCGACTGCCATGTGGCCAATGAGCACACCAGTTACGAACAGATCATAGAGCGCACCAAAGACTTCACAGACTACAGGATTCCCCAGAAGATAAACCCTCACGACCCGCACGTGGGCCTGGAATCCGACCAAGATGACTTAGGCCCGTATGAATGCACTGACTGCCACCAGATGCATTGGGAGTCGCCGCTCGTCAACACCTGTTATACGTGCCATCATACGAATAACATTGAAAGTTGCAGCACCGCCAATGGGTGTCATGGGATCAATCCCGTCGTTATAGAAGATTGACAATTCCTCCCATACCAGGGTCGAGTTTGGGGGACGATTGGCTGCTAGGCTCAGCGGGGCCTAGCGTAGCCTGGCCATCCCGCCAGAATGAACAGGCATTAGTGGAGGGCTTTCGGCGGACCCTGCGCAGAGAGTGCCCCGGCTGGTGCAGGTACAGTTTGAGTGAAACAGCAGAAATGCAGAAGGACGTTGAAGAATACTGGACTACTATCGTTACCAGCGGCCTCACTTAGGCCTGGGCATTTGACCACCTTTGCCACCTCCTTGTGGCATTTGACATGGGAGATACCGAGGACTTGACAGAGGAACGATTCGGGTTCATAATAGTGCAAATTGGGTAATAATTGTGCAAGATTGCACAAAGGAGGGTCAAAGTTGAGTAAGGAACAGAGAAGCGAAAGTACAGTATCACGTAGCCAGTCCATAAAGGAGGACAAAATGGCAAAGGACGAAGAAGCACCGAGGAAACTATCGCGAAAGGACTTTGTGAAGGGCGCAGCGGCGGTCGCTGGCGTGGGCGCGTTGGCCAGTTGTGCCCCACCCGCCACCCCGGCACCCGGTGAGACGGCAGCCCCGGCCCCTACTTGTCCACCTGCTGGAGAGTGTGCGCCGTGCGCAAGCGCGTTTGTGCCGGAGACGTGGGACCAAGAGGCGGATGTGGTGATAGTGGGATCCGGCTGCGCAGGCCTTCCGGCTGCGATCATCGCTGCGGAAGCGGGAGCAACCGTCGTGGTTCTCGAGAAGTTGGAAACCATCGGCGGTAATTCCCTGTTAGGCGGTGGAAACTATGGCGCATTTGGCACAGCAGTATGCGCGGAATTCGCAGCGAAGGATCCCGCAGAGGCCGAACAGCGTCCCGACCTCTTCGAGGGCGATTCTGCGGAATTGTACGCCGAGGACAAGCT
>DATEXS010000273.1:0-11037 GCA_035256725.1 Anaerolineae bacterium | reverse complement strand
GACTCAGTCCCACTTCAGCCTCACAGCGCCCATAGCCTCCCGCGGCAGCACAGGAATGCCCGGGAGGCTTCTTGCGCCACGGTGGCTTCCTTCCTCCCTGCCTGGCACGCTCAGCCCTGGTCACAGATGTCCAACCCTGTCGAGTATGCGCATGAGAAGGGGCGGTAGCGGGCACTCTGGTCCAGCGGTCCGTAGGGAGGACTTTAGCCCTTTGCCCGGCGCTGAAGCGCGGACTACGAACCCTGGCTCGTAGTGCAGGGACGCCCTCAAGGTTGACGGCCTTAGGGGAAGCCCTTACAATGTGTGACAGTTCCCGAGAGGAGTCATCAATGAAAAAGGTCCAAAGGATCCTCGTCCTGCTGGTCGGAGTCCTCGTCCTTCTGTTTTTGCTCTTCATGATGCTCTCCGGGTTCTACACCGACCTGTTGTGGTTCGAGAACCTGGGCCTCAGCTCCGTCTTCTGGACGGCACTGCAAGCCAGGGTGGTGGTCTTCCTGGCCTTCACCCTCTTTTTCGTGGCCTTCCTGCTGGGCAACCTCTTCATCGCCAGAAAGCTGTCGGGCTGGGGGGGCTTCTTTCTCTTCGGCAAGCAGTACTACCTGCCTTCCCGGACCATCAACCTGGTGGTCATCGCCGCGGCCGTAATTCTCGGCCTGCTCAACGGGCTGGGGGCCGTCAGCCAATGGGATGACATACTGCTCTTTTTCAACCAGCAAGCCTTCGGCGTGCGAGACCCTATCTTCTCACAGGACGTCAGTCTCTACGTCTTCGCTCTCCCGGTCTATCGCTTCCTGCGGAGCTGGCTGCTGGAGGTCATCCTCTTCGCTCTGGTGGGTAGCGCCGCGCTCTACCTCCTGGTGCAACTGGCGTCGTGGCGCCAGTTCAATCTATGGCTCACACGCAAGAACACCCTCCACCTGGCCGGGCTGGGGGCGCTGTTCCTCCTGGTGGTGGCCTGGGGGTACAAGCTGAGCGCCTGGGAACTGCTCTTCTCCTCCCAGGGGGTTGCTTTTGGCGCCAGCTACACCGATGTGCACGCGCGGTTGCTGGCCTGCAACCTGTCCTTCTGGGCCGTGATCCTCTGTGTCCTACTGCTCATCGGCGGAGTGTTGGCCCGCTGGCCCTGGATCCTGGCCATAGGTGGATTCCTGTGGCTGGTCACCGCGATGGGCGTGGGAGGCATGTATCCGGCTTTCGTCCAGCAGTTCCAGGTGCAGCCCAACGAACTCTTCAAGGAACAGCCATACATCGAGCACAACATCGAGTTCACGCGCCAGGCCTATGGCTTGGATCACATCCAGGAACTCGATTTTGGAGCGGTCACCGACTTGACTCCCGAGGCGCTGGCCGGAGCCGAGCCCACGACCACGAACATCAGGCTCTGGGACTACCGTCCTGTCCAGAGCACCTACTCCCAGATCCAGGAGTTCAGGCTGTACTACGACTTCGTGGATGTAGACGTTGACCGCTACAGCCTGGACGGCAGCTACCGCCAGGTCACTCTCTCCGCCAGGGAGATGAATACCGAGCAGTTACAGTCCCGCACCTGGCTGAACGAGCACCTCCAGTTCACCCACGGCTACGGCCTAGTGATGAGCCCTGTCAACGAGGTCACCTCCGATGGGCTACCTGAGCTCTGGGTCAGGGACCTGCCCCCTCGTAGCGTGCCCGGGCTGGAGATCACTCGCCCTGAGATCTACCACGGCGAAAAGACGGACTCCTACGTCTTCGTCAACAGCACCATCGAGGAGTTCGACTATCCCAGCGGAGACCAGAACATCACCACCACGTATGAGGGGCACGGAGGGGTCCTGATGGATTCGCCGCTCAAGAGGGCGGCCTTCGCCTATCGCTTCGGCGACATGTCCGTCGTTCTAAGCCAGTACCTCACTCCCGAGACCCGGGTGATGCTGTACCGCAATGTGGGCGAACGCGTGCGCCGTGTGGCACCATTCCTGCTCTATGACTCCGACCCTTATCTGGTCATCGCGGACGGCCGGCTGATCTGGTTGCAGGACGCCTACACAGCGACCGGCATGTACCCCTACTCGCAGCCCTACTACGACCGCTTCAACTACATCCGCAACTCGGTGAAGGTAGCCATAGATGCCTACGACGGTGATGTGGTGTTCTACGTCGTCGATAACCAGGACCCCCTCATCCGGGCCTATGCCGCCATCTTCCCGGCGCTGTTCAAACCCTGGGACCAGATGCCCCCAGCCTTGAGGGCACACGTGCGGTACCCAGAGGGCCTGTTCGTGATTCAGGCAGAGATGAACAACACCTACCACATGCAGAACCCCACGGTCTTCTACAACAAGGAGGACCTTTGGGCAGCGGCCCACGATGTATCTGGCGGCACCGAGCAGGCCATGGAACCCTACTACGTGATTATGAGGCTGCCAGGCCAGGAGATGCAGGAGTTCGTACTCATCCAGCCCTTCACTCCGGCCAACAAGCAGAATATGGTGGCCTGGATGGCGGCTCGCTGTGACGGGGAGAACTATGGCAAACTCCTGCTCTACAAGTTCAACAAGCAGGAACTGGTCTACGGGCCCCTGCAGATCGAGGCTCGCATCGACCAGGAGCCTGTGATCTCCAGCCAACTCTCCCTCTGGAACCAGCGGGGCTCCCAGGTCATCAGAGGCAATCTGCTGGTCATTCCCATCGAGCATTCACTGCTCTACGTGGAACCCCTCTACCTCCAGGCGGAGACGGGCCAGCTGCCAGAGCTGAAACGAGTGATCGTGGCCTCAGGAGACCGCATCATCATGACCACTACTCTGGATGAGGCGCTGGCCAGTTTTGGAGGCGCTCCCGTGACGCCGCCCCCGGAGGAGGAGGAACCTACGGAGCCGTCGAATGCCCACGATCTGGCCCTCTCGGCCATGGAACACTACGCGCAAGCACAGGAGTATCTCCAGCAGGGGGACTGGGCAGGCTACGGCGCTGAACTGGAAGCCATGCAGAACGATCTCCAAGCCTTGCTGGAGGCGACCCAGTAGACCGCGCCTCTCCCTGGGGTCGAAGCGAACGAGAAGTGAAATCGGCGAAGCACGGAAAGGACGGAAAATGGGCCTGCTTGAACTCCCCTTCGTAGCCACCTTGAGGCGGAATCACGCCGTAGAACACGCGACCATGCACCTCCTGGCGCGGCGCGTGCCCTATCTCAACGCCGTAGCCCGCACAGGGGCTGACGGCTTCTACGTCTACGGCAGGGTGCCTACCCAGGCGCTGGCGGACACGGCCGCCGAGGCTCTGGGCCGCTTGCAGGCCGGCGAGACCGAGTTGGCCATCCACCCGCGCTGCGGGACTAACCTCGTGGTCTCGGGTCTTCTGGCCGGCCTGGCCGCCGTTCTGGCCATGGGCAGGTCAAAGCCGCGTCTCAGCAGGCTGCCCAACCTCTTCCTGGCCACCATGATCGCCGTGATCGCCGCCCAGCCCCTGGGCCTCCTGATCCAGGAACGCGTCACCACCTCTACTGACGTGGCCAGTCTGCGGATAGGCGAGGTCACCTGCCAGTTGGTGGGCCCGCTCACGGTTCACAAGGTCAAGCTTCAGAACTCGCTCTAGCGCCCCGAGATGGCGCCACATCATGTTCTACCTGCTCCACGGTGAAGATGAATACCGGCGTTCCCTTGAGCTGGAGAAGATGAAGTCCAAGCTGGGCGACGAGACTGCCTTGACGCTGAACACCACCGAGTTGAGCGGCAGCACTCTAACCCTCGATCAACTGATTTTCGCCTGCGACTCCCTACCCTTTCTGGCCGACAAACGACTGATCATCGTCCACGGCCTGGCTGCCCGACTGGAGCGCAAATCAGGGGAGCCCGAGGAGGACTCGCAGGCGGACGCCACTTTCGTACAGCGACTCGAGGAGTACCTGCGCACTCTCCCAGAGACTGCCCGCCTGGTATTCCTGGAGAATCGCCAGATCAAGGCCCCCAACCCACTCTGGAAAATGGTGTCTCGATTCGAGCACGGCTACGAGCACCACTTTGCACCTCTGCGCGACAACGAACTGAGTCGCTGGATCGCCCAGCGGGCCGAGGAGAAGGGGGCCAAGATAGACAGGGCCGCGCTGCAACTCCTCGCGGCCCATGTAGGCAACGACCTGCGCTTGCTGGACCAGGAGATCGGCAAGTTGCTGACTTATACCGGTTCGGAGAGGCCCGTCACCAGCGACGATGTCAGACTACTGGTCAGCTACGTGCGGGAGGCCAGCATCTTCGACCTGGTGGACGCCCTGGGCCTACGGGATACGAGACAGGCCATGCAGTTGACAGAGCAACTGCTCGACGATGGCCAGCACCCTCTGTACATCCAGCACATGATCACCAGACAGTTCAGGATCCTGCTTCAGATCAAGGAACTCCTGGCCAGGGGAACCCCGCCCGCCGATATCAGCGCACTTCTGGGTCTGCACCCTTACCCGCTGCGGAAGGCCCTGGCACAGGCCCCCAATTTCTCCATCGCGCAGCTAGAGGATATTCTCCGCCGGCTGCTCGAGCTTGACGCCGCGGTGAAGAGTGGCGAGATGGAGGAACGTCTGGCCCTCGAGTTGTTCGTGACCGAGGTGAACAAACAGCCAGCGGGCTAGGCTCAGGGGATGGTCACACACAGGTCGGGGGATGCGCGAGGTGAAAACCTGTGCTCTGCTCGTAGGCAAAGGCCGCGCCCAACACCGTCCCCTCGTCGAAGGGCCGTCCCAGAATCTGCAAACCCACGGGCAGCCCATCGCAAAATCCACAGGGGAGCGAGATACAGGGCAATCCAGCCAGGTTGGCCGGGATAGTGTACAGGTCGGCCAGATACATGGCCAGAGGATCGCCGACTAGCTCTCCGATCCGGAAGGCGACCACAGGAGAAGTGGGCCCTACTACCACGTCCACCCCTTCAGCAAAGGCGCGATCGAAGTCATCCTTGATCAGTGTCCGCACCTTCTGCGCCTTCAGATAGTAGGCGTCGTAGTAGCCCGAACTCAACGCATAGGTGCCCAGCATGATCCTCCGCTTGACCTCAGGCCCGAACCCACGCCCCCGTGCCTTGCTCTGGGCCTCTTTGATGTCCCGGGCGTCCGGGGCAGACAGGCCGTACTTGAGCCCATCGTAGCGGGCCAGGTTGGCGCTGGCCTCAGCCCAAGAGGTGAGGAAATAGGTCGCCACCACGTACTGCTCATGGGGCATGGAGATCTCCCGGACCTCCGCCCCCAGCGTGGCCAACTGGTCTATGGCCTGGCGCACCGGCTCAGCCACGCCCGGATCCAGTCCGGCGCCGAAATACTCCTTGGGCACTCCCGCAACCAGGCCAGATAGATCACCTCTCAGGTAAGAGGTGAAGTCAGGCGTCGGCGCTGCGGCTGAGGTCGAGTCACAGGGATCGTAGAACGCCAGGGCGTTCATCAACAGGGCGCAATCCCTCACGTCCTTGGCCAGGGGACCTATCTGGTCCAGCGACGAGGCAAAGGCGATGAGCCCGTAACGGGATACTCGACCGTAGGTGGGCTTCAAGCCGACCACCCCGCAAAGGCCAGCAGGTTGCCTTATCGACCCGCCGGTATCCGAGCCTAGCGCGAACAGGGCCTCATCGGCGGCCACCGCCGCGGCCGAGCCGCCGCTGGACCCACCAGGCACACGCGAGACTCCCCACGGATTGTGCGTGGGGAAGAAGGCTGAGTACTCCGTAGACGAGCCCATGGCGAACTCGTCCATATTGGTCTTTCCCACCAGCACGACGCCCTGGCTGGCCAGCCTCTGGAAAACGCTGGCGCTATACGGCGGCACGAAACCCTCCAGTATCCTGGAACCGCAAGTAGTGCGCACGTCTTCCGTGCAGATATTGTCCTTGATGGCCGCCGGGATGCCCGTCAGAGCCCCGCCTTCTCCCCTGGCCAGCAGTTCGTCGGCCCTCCTGGCCTGAGACAGGGCCAGCTCTGGGGTCGAGGTGATGAAGGCCCTGATCTGCCCGTCACACCTGTCAATCTGGGCCAGGACAGAAGTGGTAAGCTCGACGGAGGAAATCTCCCTATGCTGGAGCAGACGGTTGGCCTCGTGAACCGTGAGGCGATGAAGGGTCACTACTCCCCCTTGGGCAGAACCGCATGGACGCGGAAGTAGCCTTCCTCGGCCTGGGGGGCATTGGCCAGCACGTCCTCAGCGGGGAGAGAGGGTCGGGGCCGATCCTCTCGCAGTACATCACCCTGGGCCTGGACGTGCGCGGTGGGAAGGACACCCGCGGTGTCCAACTCGTTCAACTGTCCTACGTACTCCAGGATCCTGGACAGATCGCCCTGGAGTCTCTGGATTTCCTCCTCGCCAAGCTCTAGCCTCGCCAGCTCGGCGATATGCTCCACCTCAGCCCGATCGATCATAGAAGAGCATCCTGAGTTCAACCCCGGCTCACCCACCGGGGCCCTCGGAACTACCTCTTGGGAAGGATGACTACCTTACGCCGTTCGCCCTCGCCTGTGCTCTCCGTCGTCACCAGATCGTGGTCTAGCAGTGCCAGGTGCACGATGCGTCTCTCGTGAGCGGGCATAGGCTCCAGAGTGATCGGCCTGCTCTCGGCTATCACGCGCTCGGCCATCCTCTGAGCAAGCTCGGTCAGCACCCTTTCGCGACGCCTCTTGTAGCCACCGACGTCCACGAACACATTCACCCAGCGCTGCGCCTTGCGGCTCACAATCAGTCGTGTGATGTACTGCAAGTCGCGCAGGGTCTCTCCCTGGCGCCCGATCAGGATGCCCAGATCGTCCCCCTCAACATCGAGAACCATGGAGGATGCCTTATCCTCAAAGGCCTCCCGCACGGACACCTTGGCCTCAATGCCCATCTGCCGCAGTAGGTCTCTTAGCGCCTCGGCGGCGATCTCAGCAACCCCTGCTCCGTCCTCCCCAGGTCCTTCTCCGAGCTGCTCCTTCCAGGGAGACTCCACGTGCTCGATCACGGTTACCCTGACCCGGGCTTGCTCGGCACCCAGACCCAGGAGGCCCCGACTACCCTCGGCTAGTATCTCCATCTCTACCTGGTCGCGATCTACGCCGAGCTCCTTCAAGGCCCTCGCCAGGGCGTCGTCCACGCTCCGGCCACTGGACTCAACGCTTCTTCTTTCCTTTTGCATCTTTTGCAGCTTGCTCTCTCGTGGGCAGCCCCGGAATCCCGGACGGCAATGCCTTGGCAATGTCCGACCACCCGGTGGTCATGCCTTGCTGGATGATCTGCAAAGCACCCGACGCCACCCAATACACCGCTAGACCCGAGGATACCTGCAAGGTGATGACGCCGAACATCAAGGGCATCATCATTTGCATCGTCCTGTTCATCTGAGCCGCAGACGGGTCCGCGGCAGGTTGAGCCGTTAGCTTCTGCTGAAGCCAGAACACGGCCACCACCAGCACGGGCAGTACGTAGTAGGGGTCAGGGAGCCCCAGGTCCAGCCAGAGGAAGTGACTGTTCAGTGGCAAGGAGCGGGCCGCTATGTCGTGCATCAGCGGAATGGTGTGGTACAGCCGCTGAGACAAGACCACGAACTGCTCAGGCGCGCTCCCCAGCGCTTGATAGATAGCCTGATAGAGCCCTATCCAGATGGGCATTTGGATGACCAGGGGCAAGCATCCCATCATGGGGTTGACGCCGTGCTCCTTGTACAACTCCATAGTTGCTGCTGATAGTTTCTCCCGTTCCTTGCCATACTTCTTTTGCAGCTTCTGGAGTTCAGGCTGCAAGTCCTGCATCGACTTCATCGACTTAATCTGCCTCTGCGTTAGAGGGAAAGTGATCAAACGGATGACGATGGTCAGGCCTATGATGGCCAGAACGAAGTTGTTGAAGAGCACAGCGTAGAGGAGCAGCATCAGATTGAGCATCGGCTCCATTATCACCAAGTTCCAGATCTCAGTCACTCCGGGCATTCACAACCCTCCCCTTATTCGGTCCCGCCTGGAGCCATTGCCCACCGCAGGTTGC
The DNA here is from genome assembly GCA_035256725.1 of Anaerolineae bacterium. Lineage (GTDB taxonomy): Bacteria > Chloroflexota > Anaerolineae > UBA7937 > B3-Chlor > JAUVXJ01. The sequence continues at coordinate 3,073 of DATEXS010000273.1, read as the reverse complement.
CGGTCGCAGCATCAAGCACATACACCTTGCCGTCGTCAGCATTGACGTAGACCGATCCATCTGCGACCACGGGAGAGGACATCACCAGCAGGACTCCCTCGGTCGGATAGCGCCAGATCTGGGTACCAGTATCCGCATCCAGCGCGTAGACGCCAGCACTATGGGCCGAGAGGTACACCACTCCATCTGTGATCACCGGGGACGCCGTAATCATGTCCTCAGCCTCCGCTTGCCACCGCAACTGCCCATCGGTCGCATTCAGGGCATACAGGAAATGGTCAAGGCTGGCCACATATAGCACCTCCCCCTGTCTGGTAGGTGCAGCCCACACCCAGTTGCCGGTGGTAAAGGTCCAGGCTTCCTCTCCACTGTCCGCCCGGACAGCGTAGAGCTTGTTGTCCAGGGCTCCGAAATAGACCAGCTCCTCGTCCGCCCAGGGCGTCCCGTATATGGCTCCTCCGGCAGTGAAACTCCATTCCTGCGCCCCGCTACTCGCATCGAGAGCATACAGATTCTTGTCGGCCGAGCCAACATACACCGTTCCGTCACGTAAGCCTGGCCCTCCCCAGATCTTGTCACCGGTCTCCAGCTCCCACCGGCTGGCCCCTGTCTCCGCGTCCAGCGCATACAGCTTACCGTTGGATGACGCGAAATAGACCAGGCCGTCTCCTACCGCAGGTGCCCCAATGAAGGGCTCTACATCGACCGATCCGTCTGAAGGGAAATGCCACCTCTCCTGCCCGCTGGCCAGGTCGAGCGCATACGCTCTTCCTCCGATCTCCTGATTCTGGAAGATCAGAAAGCTACTGGTCGCGATTTCGTATGAGCCAAAGAACAGGCGCTGGTCGCGTATGGCCGGAGAGGAGTAGATCCCCGCGAGGACGCGGTCTGAGGGGAAGGCCCATTCCTGTTGACGTGTCTCCACATCGAACGCATATAGCTTGCCCATCTTGGAACCGACGTACAGAATGCCGCCCTCCAAGGCCGGAGACGACCAGCCCATGGCCGTGTGCCCCCCGCAGCCGGTGCCCGAGACCAGAAGCATCGAGATCACGCCAACCAAGGCAGCGAGTCTAATCCTCTTTGTCCCTATTCTTCTCAAGTAGAAATCTCCTTTGGAATCCGGTCCAGCTACGGTACAGGGTCGTACCCGCCCGGGTGCAGAGGGTGGCAGCGCAGCAAGCGCCTGCCGCCCAGCCAACTGCCCTTGATCACGCCGTATTTCTCAATAGCTTGGTACGCATACTGAGAGCACGAAGGCACAAAACGACACGAAGGGGCAAGAGCCGGGGACATCCACCTCCGGTATAGACGAATGCTCACCAGCAAGAACGATTTCATGTCTAGGTCGTCCGGGCCCCGACGCCTCTCGCACGTCACGGGCGAAGCAGACCGGCCTGCTTCAATAACTGCTCCACGGCCTGGTCCACTTCCCCATACTCCATCTCTGCGATGGGACGGCGCGCAATAAAGACCAGATCTTGGCCCGGAGCTATCAGGTCCTGTCGCGCCCGTGCTGCCTCTCGGAGCAGCCGCTTCACCCTGTTGCGAACCACAGCCCTGCCAACCCGCTTGCTCACGGAGAACCCAAAGCGGCTGTGCTCGAGTCCGTTGGGGAGAGCGCACAGCACCAGAAGGAGATGCGACCAAGAACGTCCCTCCGCTCTAACCCGTTGAAACCGCTCATTCTCCCTGAGCCGGAACCTGCTCTCCATACACCGGCCGTGGTCGGAGTCTTCATGCCTGGCCGCGCTTCAGACCGTGAGTCTCTTGCGTCCCCGCTTGCGGCGCGCTTTGAGGACCTTGCGGCCCCCTGGAGTCTGCATGCGAGCTCTGAAACCGTGACTTCTCTTCCGTTTTCTTTTCTTGGGCTGGTATGTACGTTTGGGCATCAGAACCTTCTAAAGCGCCTATTTGTTGGTTGTTCAAACATCTATTATAGCCTCCCTGCGCAGGCCTTGTCAACTTGCGCACCCCGCGGTCACGATCCGACGCAATGCAGCGAGCGGGTGCCGCCTTGACCTCTATCTCGCCCTACCAGGGGCGCAAGGCTGGGGCAACGAGGTGCAGTAAGCATGGGGAAGCGCGCGCGGACAGCCAACGAAGTAGCGCATAGGGGAGTCGAACCCCTGCCTCTGCCTTGAGAGGGCAGTGTCCTAGGCCACTAGACGAATGCGCCTCAACGTAGCTATTGTACCATGAAGAGATCTACAATGTCAAACCTCGGGTATCCCCGGAGTCGGGGTTTCTGGATCGAAGAGGGTGATGCCCACACCGCGCTCGTGTCCTCGTGCTGAACCTCAAGACAGCATGCCGGGATGCCTCCGAGCGTGACGAAGCCTGCCTATGCGGGGCGCCGTCTGAGGGGCAAGGTTGGTAGTGAGGGCTTCAGCCCTTCACTACGCGCTGAAGCGCGTACCACGAACCAGGGAGGACTCGACGTACGGGCGGGACCAGGGGGCACACGAACGGCTAGTCCGCTGGAATGCCGTTGTAGTCCATGAGGTAGGCGTAGTCGGCACCCGCGATGTTGTTCTCCACCAGCGCGGCGATTCCTGAGGGGCTGGTGGTGGTGACCACAACGGTGCCGGTCCACTCAGTACCCAGAGGATTGAAGGTGTCGGCACCCTCTGGCGCGTCACCACCGTATCTGGTGTTGTAGCCATGACAGGCATTGGCGGGGATCTCGTCGCAGAAGTCGACCATAAGATCGCCCTCCTGCCCATACCAGTTGGTGCAAACCGTGATCTCGTTCTGGGCATCCAGGTTGTGCACGACGACCCCGGAATAGCCCGTCCACGCCGACCCATTCTTGGTACGGTAGGCCACGGGAAAGACCAGTGTTCCAGCCCCACCAGGCACGCCGTTGTGCCAGGAAGCCAGGTACGTGGGCCCGCGGACCAGGTTGCACACCCCCAGGATGGGGCTCGTAGCGGTGACGATGGCCGAGCCCAGGAAGCTATTACCCAGGGCCTCGAAGGTCGAGGCCGGCACGCTGCCGCCGTACCGGGTGTTGTAGGCGTGAGAGGAATAGGCAGGGATATCGTCGGTGAAGTCCAGTTTCAGGATGCCG
>DATEXS010000272.1:0-3653 GCA_035256725.1 Anaerolineae bacterium | reverse complement strand
GGAGCAGCGTTGAGGCTGAACGCAGAAAGAAGGATAGCCAGTATCTGGTGCAGCGGGTAGAACTGATGCCCGGTGGTGAAGGGGCGCACGAGCAGCGCCACCTCCCACCGCGCCAGGGGCAGAAACGGCAAGGCCAGCAGGATGAAGGCTGCCAGCCAACCTTTCCATGCTCTACGCCAGCGCGGCCAGGTGACGAAAAACAGAAGGAGGTGGAAGGGCAGGATCAGAACGGCCAGGAGATGGACGTACATGGAGACACTTACCAGGGCTACGTAACAGGCCCACAGATAGAGACGGTTCCTTTCCAGGGCGAGAAGGTAGACGTAGGTGGAAAGCACCGAGGCCAGGACGAGCAGAGCGTACATCTTGCCCTCCTGCCCGTACCAGATCAGATAGGGGGAGGTGGCACTTAGCACGGCCGCCACCAGACTGGCCTTTCTACCTATCAAATGCCGCCCCACAACGTAGATCACGGGCACAACAAGAACCCCGCCCAGCAGCGACAGGAACCTGACAGAGAACTCGCTATCCCCGACCAGTCCAACCCAGCCGTGCAGGACAGCGTAGTACAGGGGTCCGTTGTGTCCAGGCGTCACGAAGAGGGACAATAGTTGGCTCAGGTCCTGGCGGGCGAAGAGGATGGCGTCCATCTCGTCCCGCCAGAGGCTCTGATAGTCTAGCTTGTAGAGTCGGAGGCCGAAGGCCAGGAGAACCAGTGACAGGAGGATCAACCTGGGGCCGCTGTCAGCCCCGGATGATCCGGGCCTCATCACGTCACCCGCAGCACGAAGGAAGCGATCACCAGGAGGACGAAGATGACCAGGGCCAGGCCGCCGCAGCACAGCCACAGACTGGACAGCGCAAGCACAGCGGTGTCGATGAGCACGGCCAGAGATAGCCCGCGAAAGGGAGAAGACCCCTCTTCGCCCCCGGCCGGTGTGACGGTGGCCACAACCTCGGGAACCTCCTCAACTGGAGTGGCTCCGGGTTCCAGGGTGGGCGCTGGCGTTTCTCCCGATTCTTCGGGCGGCAGGACGCCAGGCGACTCCATAGGAGTCACAACTGGCGACTCTGCGGGAGGCACGACCGGCGACTCCTCGGGAGGTCCAGCTGGCCCCTGCGTGGGTGCTTGCGGAGGTGCTGTCGTCGGTCTCGGAGTCTGAACGGGAGATTGAAAGAGCGGATAGGCCAGGGTACCTGAGGTCTGAGCTAGCAGGATGGCCGATACCAAGGCAAAGACGATCAGCGGGGCGAGCGAAAACGCGGCGGCAGACCTCCCTCTCCCAAAGCCGCCCAATCGGCGCAGAATCATGACGCGTCTTCTCCCCCTTCTCCCTTGTCTCTCTTCCAAAACAGCACCACCCCCACAATGGCACCAACCACCAGAATCCCGACGATCCAGGGTACAAAGTTGGCTGGGGCAGGCACAGACACCAGCGCGGGCCCAGTCACCGTCCCTTGCGGGACGCTGGGCGACCCGCCGCGGCCGGGTCCGAGAGGGCTGACTGGCGACTGGAAGAACCAGTCTCCCGCTGGCGGCGCCGCGGCCATTGTCGCCACCGCCACCACCACGGAGCCCACCAACAGAGGCAGAAGCCCTGCGATAGACCCGACTACGCCCGACCTGCCCATAACAGACCCTCTCCGAACCGCTTTGCGCACCGTGCTTCTCGATGCAGCGCCCCCCGCCGGGGATAAACCAGGCTCATTCTAGCCTAACACTGCGGAGGAGGGCAAATGCACGCGCCGTGAGGAGATGCGAGAACCACCTCGCATAGGGCGCTCGGCGCATCCTGAGCGCGGCCCGGGCGCGTATCGAAGAACGCAGTATAGCGCCGACCCACCGGCTGACCTGCTCCTGCGCCTTTTCGAGATCCTCCAGCGACACCCCCTCCGCGTGCGAAAAGCACACCGTAGCATCCGCCTCCAGAGGCCACCGCACCGCAGTACCTTCGCCAGGTCAGTCTCGGCCCCCTTTGCTACTCAGTTCCCCCAGGTACTTGGACTTCTGATACGCCGCCCAGATAGCCCGCGACAGGACGGTCCTGAACCCGCCCTTTTCCAACTGATACAGCGCCTCGGCGGACGTCCCTCCCGGTGACGTGACCATGTTGCGCAGCTCCGCCGGATGAGCCGCCGACCGTTCGGCGAAATCTACGGAGCCCCGTATTGTCTGAAGCACGAGCTGTTGGGCGATGCGTCTGGAAAAGCCCAGGTGCACGCCCGCGTCGATCATGGCCTCCATAAAAAGGAACACGTAGGCAGGGCCGGTGCCACTCAGGGCGGTGGCCATGTCCAGGTAGTCCTCGTCTTCCAGATAGACCTCCTCGCCCAGCGCCCGGAGGATGCTCTGGGCCTGTGAGCGCTGATGCTCGCTGACCGCGGGAGTGGCGGTCCAAACCGACATCCCCTCTCCTATCTGCGCCGGGGTGTTGGGCATGGCCCGTACGATGGCGCCGTGGCCCAGCCCATCGGCAATGGACTTGATGCGCGCACCGGCCACGATGGAGAGGATTAGAGCGCCAGGGTTGATCGCCCCCTTCAGTTCCTCCAGTAGCACAGGCATAACCTGCGGCTTGACGGAGAGGACGACGATGTTACTACCTTCAACTGCCGCACGATTTTCGGTGCTGGCCAGGACCCCATACCGCTCGCTCAACTCCTGGCCCCTTTCCTCCCGAGGATCGCTGGCGGTGATATGGCCAGGCGCTGTCAATCCCTCTCCCAGGATCCCGCTGATCATGGCCTCGGCCATGACCCCACTGCCAATGAAACTGACTGTTGCCTCTTTCAACTTACCTACGTTCCCTTCCTGGGGTATCGCGGCGAGTACTACGCCACCCTCGACCTAATCTGGCGACACAGCCAGCGTCCGAGAAGCATACGCACGAGCCTTCCGGCCAAGTTGTGGAGAACCCACGGGCCTGCTACTGGGGCAGCTAAGGCGAGCGCCCCACCGTCCGGTCGGTGCAGATTACCTCGATGTACGCCCTGTTGACGATGATCACATCCCCCGAGAAGGCAACCTTCGGATGCAGAGTAAACACCGCTCTCGCCTCCGTTAGCGGGATGAACTGGCCGGTCCACCTCAGCAGCATGGTCTTCAAGTCGCTGGTCCCCCGCACGTGGAACTTGCCCCTCAGCTCAAAAGACGGCAGGGTGACGAACGCCTCCCACTCGACCGTGTCCACGTGCTTGTAGAAGCGGCGCTCGGCCGCGGCAGCGGTGGGCATGCCGCTGATGGCGAAGAGGACTCGCCTCTTGTCGAGCAGCGCCGAGAGATGAGTCGCCGCCACTTCGCCATGCGTGAGCAGCCTGGTCACCTCGACATCCTCAAGCTCCACAGACGACGTAAGGTCGTCGTTGAGGACGTCGGTCAAACGCTGTCCGCCGAGCCTAAGGCTGCCCACGATTCGGTATTGCTGGGTGAAGAACTCCACGTTGCCAAGATCATCGGTCATGGGTCAAGTCCTCCGCTATGAGACCATGTTCCCGAACCGATAGATCCGATCCGGGGCCTCCAGGAAGCTGCTCGCAGGCTCAAGCCGCGATGGCATCACTCCTTGACAAGACCACGGGGACAGGGGAGTCCAAGGTTATCTCGTGCTGGTTGACCTGACAGCCGTAGGCGTACACCTCCACCCCGTGCTGCG
>DATEXS010000271.1:0-6309 GCA_035256725.1 Anaerolineae bacterium | reverse complement strand
GCGGTGGTGTGTGGCACGTAGACGTAGCACAGACCTTTCTGCACTCCGCTCTCAGCCACAGCCTGCTGAACCTCGCTGGTGATGTCTACTAGCTCCGTGCGGCTCCTGGTGGATACCGAAATCTGCTTCATGATTCCTCCTCCCTCGCCAGGCCACGGGCGTTCTACAAACAGAGCTACCCACAGTATAGCACAGCTTTCGGGCGACGGTCACCTCCGCTTGCCGCCAGGGCCTGGACTGCCGGCGGAAAGGCAGAGGGCGTTGTCATGAGGCCCAAAGGGGCAGGCAAGGAGCAGGCGTGCCGGCTGCCGGTGTGGGGGAATCGCGCATAGACCCTCCCGGAGCGAGCCCGTAGGGGCGACCCGCCGGGTCGCCCCTACATCTTCCACTCGGCATGAGAAAGAGGAGCTTGCCGATGCTAAGCCGCCCCTGTGCGCAGCTAAGAACGTCTCGTTGGCCTCAGTCTTCCCCCTTCAGCAACAGCGCGAACTCCTCGTCGATGAGGCCTTTCCTGAGGGCCTCCTCGATGCCGAAGGTAGAGTCCTGGTTCTGCGCGGGGCTGGGCTGCGGCGCGGAAGCCTCTGCGGCCCGTGTGCTCGTGGACGATTCGGCCATTTGTCTGTCTGAACCGAGGTCTCGGCCCTCCGAAGAGGGTTCCAGATGGGCGCTTTGCTCGAGATGTTGGTTCAGGTCCTCCTCTTCCCCTACCGCGGCACCCAGCGTCCTGAGCAGGTCCTGAGTTGTGCGTTTCACGTAAAGCCAGACCGTGCCGATGCGACTGGGCTGTTTCCTCCTATCGAAGACGAGAGTCAGAAACATGTCGTTGCCCACGGTGGTGGAATAGATGTCGTACTTCTTGCCCTCGTAGAAGTTGAGGTTGAAGGTCTCCTGGTCCTGGAGATACTCCGCCATACCCGAGGCGGAAGCGCGCCCTTTGGCCACGAGGGGCAAGAACGTGCCTGTGTCCAGGCCTTGAGTCGGGCCTACCTCAGAGATGAGCTGCCCCCTCAGGTCAGCGAGGAAGGCGCACTGGGCTCCCACCTCGAAGCGCAGGTTACTCAAGGCCCGTTCTATCGGTTCCGTCTGAGCGCCCGCCAGAGGTGGGAGATCGCTTTTTGTCTCGGGTACCTCGGCGAGGGCGTCTCGAGCGACTCTGAGCAGGTCTGACACGTGAAACGGTTTGGTGATGTAGTGGTAGGCCTCCAGGCGCTGTGCCCGGGCCTTCACTTCGTCTGAGCCATAGGCCGTCATGAGGATGAAGCGAGTGCTGGGGTGTTTCTCCTTGATGGTCTCCAGCAGATGAAGGCCGTCCAAGCCGGGCATCCGAAGGTCGCTGATGACCAGGTCGTAGGGGTGCCTCTCGATCTTGGCCAGCGCCTCCTCTGCGGACCCGGCCGTGCCAATGTTGAAGTCCTGGCCGAGCTCCTCCAGACTCTCACGGAGGAAGAAGACCACCTTCTCCTCGTCATCCACGATCAGGACCCGTTTCCCGGTGTTCATGCTCTTCACCACTCCCTCAGGAAGCCTTTGCACCTGATGGTAGTATAGCACATCCCTGGGCGGGGAGTGGTTCCAGAATGGTCACCATCGGGTCCCGATTCGGCGACTCATCTCAAGGGCTGAACATGTATCCCTTGCCGCGGATGTTGACGATGAAGGAGTCGTTCCCAGTCTTGGCTTTCAGCTTCTTGCGCAGTCTCCACAGGTGGGTCTTGAGCGAGCTGCGAGCATCTCTGTCTGAGCATTCGTATTCCAGGACCTCCCGGGCCAGTTCCTGGAAGCTGAGGACATGGTTCATGTGCTGCATGAGGAAGGCGAGCAGCCTGAACTCGGTGGGGGTCAGTCTCAGGCGGTCGCCGCCGGCGATCGCCACCTGTTTCTCTCGGTCCAAGAGCAGGTGCTCAGTCCTGATGAAACGCGCCACCTGGGGGGCCTCTGCCGGGGGCTCTGCCGGCCCAGCTCCGGCGGTGAGCTTTCGCACACTCTGCTCTATGTGGCTAACGAGCTCTTGGCGGCGCAAGGATTCCCATCGTTCCCCAAGGCCGGTGTCCACGCTGGCCAAGATCTCCCCTACGCTACACGGCTTCAGCAGGTAATCGTGGGCGCCGTGGCGCAAGGCGCCTATGGCCGAGTCCAGGGTCCCGTACGCAGTCAGCATGATGACGACGGTGTCGGGCGCGGTCCGTTTGGCCTCTTTCATCACTTCCAGGCCGTCGATGCCCGGCATCTTCAGATCGAGCAGAATCAAGTCGAAGGAGTGCTCAGAGAGAATGGCCAGGGCCTCCTCACCGCTGCCTGCAGTGCTCACCTGATGGCCTTCTTGTTCCAGTATCCCTTGCAGAGAGTCGCGCACGGAAGGCTCATCGTCCACGACGAGCAGCCTGCCTCGACGGAATACGTGCTGCATCTCTCCGATTGGAGCCACAGGTCTCTCCTACAGCAGAGATGGCCTGGAGATGATGTAGGTCTCCCACTGCCCGAGAGGGACTGAGGACATGACCAGACTCAGGTCATGTAGTTTGAACCCTCGATCGTAGAGCAAGGAGAGAGCTCCCCTGTTCTCGCCTGGGACGCGGACGACGAACTTGTCCGCGCCTTCGGAGGACAGGCGGTCCAGACAGTAGCAGAGCATCTTGGCCACGTCGGGTGCGTATAAGGCCGCCAGCGGCCCGATGGTGCCATCGTCCGACACGTAGGCGTACCCAACCGCCTGGTTCTGCTGGGTGAAGAGGTAGCAGCGCATGCCGCGTGCACCCAGCCAAAAGCGGTGGTCGATATCCCTCGTGAGCTGCCTGACTTGCATGTCGATGCCGTCAATGACTGTGATGGTCTCCTCGTTGAGAGAGGCCACTGCCCCCGGAAGAGGTTCCACCTCCTGCATGGGCTCGCAGAGATCGGAGATGCTTCCTTCCAGTGTAAGGACAGGCATCCGGGGGTAGATGCCGTTGCGAGTGTATAGTGAGATAGACGGCCAGTTGGACGCGTTGGCGTAGGCTGCGATGACTTTGGTCTCGGCGTTCTGTCGACCCTCAGCGAGGGCCAGCTCGAAAAGCTCTTTGCCCACGCCGGAGCCCTGAAACTCGGGTGCGACTGCCAGATAAGAAAGGAACCACAGATTGCCTCTCACTATGTAGCAGCAAAAGCCGGCGATGCGTTTCTTCACCTCTGACACCAGGAAGCCCTTTCCTCCGGCGCCCAGGAAGTGACGCCACAGGGGCAGGCTCTCTTCGAAGTCGATTTCCACTGGGGGAAGGGCCCTCTCGGCGGCGAATTGGCTGAGCGAATCCACGAGTACCTGGTGGATGAGATACAGGTCATCTTCCTCTGCCGGGCGATAATCTACTTTCATAGACGATTTCACCTCCCTGGGGTATGGTGTGCATTGATCGACTGAGGGGCCTCGAATCCGGCCGGGATTCTGTGTCTGTATGGGTTGAGCCGATGATGGTGCTCCGCGCAGGCGTGCGGTGGGCGTAGAAGGCGAGGCGATGGGAGTGGCACTCAGCGCCCCGACACAGTGGAGCGCCCCGGAGTAGGCAGCGGGGCCTGGGAGATCCGTTTGCTCCGCCATCGGTTAGCCAGAGGCCGTGGTGCAAGGTCTGTCCCCCTGTCGGAGGAGCATCACTGGCTGCCTCACGGACTGAGAATCTGCTACGAGGCGCCCTTCGTTCCTCTGCGGGACGGAGCACATCGACGGGAGCACCATCCGGGTATCGCCCTGGTCTAACGGCGCGCAGCGCAGTCGGACTTGTGACCCTGGCCAGGACAGAAACCCGGTGTCCATGGTGACCGGTCTCGCACCGTGCCGAGAGGCTTATCGGCATTGTAGGTCAGTCGAGGGGAGAAGTCAATTTGGCGTGGGTTCCTGGCTGGAAGCGGGCATTTTCCAGCGTAGCTTTGCCTTGCCAGGTGCCTATTCTGGTGCTATAATTTGCTCAACGTGGGGTTATAAGGCACCGGGGATGATACCTGCTGACACGGAAGTGCGGATGTTCATCTTTAGGGGTGCCATAGAGGGCACTGGTGTACCCCTGCCTGGCGCATGATCTGAAGCGTTTCTGGTTGATGCCTGTGGCCCTCTTCAAGGATATCTGAAGGGGGCCTTTTCCTTAGGTGAGGAGAGGGATCATGGTGGAGAGCGTAGATGGTCTGAGAGAGGAGGCCCTGGAGGCCCTGCGAGGAGCTTCCAGCCTGGACGAACTGGATCAATGGCGTGTGAAATATCTGGGGCGAAAGGCGGGGGCGCTTACCGAGCTGCTACGCGGGATCGCAGAGCTGTCCCCCGAAGAGCGGCCTGCGTTCGGGGAAGCCGCCAATGAGCTCAAGGCGCTGTTAACGGGGCAGTACGAGACTCGTCGCGAGGAACTGACTCGACCTGCCGGCAAGAAGGCTGAGGCGCTGGACGTTACCCTGCCCGGGAGGCCAGTACACGTCGGTCGACTACACCTGACCACGCAGATTCTGCGGGAGATCTACCACATCTTCGCGCAGATGGGTTTCCAGGTGGAAGAGTGGCCGGAGGTAGAGACCGATCTGCTCAATTTCGAACTGCTGAACATGCCCCCTCATCATCCCGCCCGGGATATGTGGGACACCTTCTACATCGACGAGAGGGTGGTGCTACGCACGCATACCTCTCCCGGTCAGATCCGCAGCATGCGCAAGCATTGCCCGCTCCCCATTCGGGTCATCCTGCCAGGGAAGTGTTACCGGTATGAGGCGGTCACCGCCCGGTCCGAGTTTATGTTCTATCAGGTGGAGGGGCTGGCCGTGGGCAAGCGGATCACCCTGGCGGACCTCAAAGGGGCCATGGTGGAGTTCGCCCGCCAGATGTTCGGGGCGGATCGGAAGGTCCGCTTCCGTTGCAGCCACTTCCCCTTCACGGAACCTAGCGTGGAGGTGGACATGGACTGCATTATCTGCCAGGGCGAGGGCTGCCGAGTCTGCAAGTATACCGGCTGGGTGGAGATCTCTGGGGCCGGCATGGTGCACCCCCAGGTCTTGAGGAACGGCGGTTACGATCCGGATATCTACAGCGGCTACGCGTTCGGCATGGGCCCGGAACGGATCGGGATGATCAAGTACCGCATCGACGACATCCGGCTGTTCTACAGCAATGACCTGCGCTTCGCCCAGCAGTTCGGATAGCCACTTCCAGGGCGAGTTGTATCCATAGCAGAGGGGCTATCCGCGGAAGGAGATTGTGATGAGAGTGCCGCTGAGCTGGCTAAGAGAGTACGTAGAGATCACCATCCCCGTGGAGGAACTGGCCGAGCGGCTGACCATGGCCGGCCTGGAGGTGGCGGCCGTCGAGGAGATCGGGACCGCCTGGGACAGGGACAAGATATTCGTGGGCGAGATCCTGGAGGTGCGACCTCACCCCAACGCCGACCGGCTTACCATTGCCGTGGTCGACTACGGGGCCGGCCAGCCCCTGGCAGTGGTCACCGGTGCACCCAATATCCGCGTGGGCGACAAGGGGCAGAAGGTGCCCTTCGCAACCATGGGGGCCACTCTGATCGACGGGCATTCCGAAGAGCTCAAGTACATCACCCTCAAGCCCACGAAGATTCGAGGGGTGCCCTCGGAGGGGATGGTCTGCTCGGAGAAGGAGCTGGGCATCTCCGAGGATCACGAGGGGATCATGATCCTGGACGGCGACGCGCCGACCGGAACTCCGCTGCGAGACTACCTGGGCGATGTGGTCCTGGATCTGGACCTGACTCCCAATCTGGCGCGCTGCTTCTCGGTTGTGGGAGTGGCCAGGGAGGTAGCCGCCCTCACCGGGGCGGAGTGCAAACTGGGAGACTGGCCGCAGCTCGCCGAAGAGGTGGGTTCTGATTCTACGGCCTGGGTGGAGATCGAGATCGCTGATCCACAGCTGTGTCCCCGGTACACGGTTGCCCTGGTCAGAGGGGTCAGCATCGGCCCATCACCTTCGTGGATGCAGCGACGGCTGAGCCTGGCGGGGATGAGACCCATCAACAATATCGTGGACGTCAGCAACTACGTGATGCTCGAGTGGGGACAGCCCCTGCATGCCTTTGACTACCGCCTCTTGCGTGGTCGGGACGGCGGCACGCCGCCCTCGAGCACGCCAGTGATCGTCGTCCGCCGGGCTCGCCCTGGCGAGACCATGACCACCCTGGACGGAGTGCACCGCGCCTTGGCCCCGGACATGCTGCTGATTACAGATGGCGGTGGGCCCGTGGCGGTGGCTGGCGCGATGGGAGGCCTGGAGAGTGAGGTCACGGCGGAGACGACCGATGTCCTGATCGAGTCCGCCAACTTCAACAACTACAGCATTCG
>DATEXS010000270.1:0-4974 GCA_035256725.1 Anaerolineae bacterium | reverse complement strand
CCTATCACTACCTCCCCGTCTATGACCGTGACGGGCGTAGTCATGAATCCTAGTTCTTCCAGCTCTGCGATGGCCAGTTCATCGACCGTGACATCACGTTCGGTGAACTCGATGCCCTTCTGTGAAAGGAACTCTTTCACTGTATCACAGAACATTCAACCCGACTGGCTATACAAGGTTATTGCTTTGGCAGTCATTGGTTCTCTCAGTTCCCTAGATCTTCTTCGTCTTGATTGTCATTTCTTTCTGAGCGTTACTCGAAAGAGCTTCTTGGGAAGCTCGCCCTCTTCGAATGTATCAATGCTAAGTATCTCATAACCTTTCGCCAAATGCTCCACTTTTGCTTCGCTGAAGAAATGCACTATGAATCCGCCGATCTCATACATAGCCTCTCCTCGATGGATCCCCGTTCGATAGTGGGGATCGTTTATATGCCTAACGGTGTAGATATTCAGTCCTCCGGGCCTTAGCACTCGCCTCACTTCATTGGAGAGAAACTCAAGTTCGGAAGTTGTAAGCGCCATGCAGTACAACATGTGGGAATAACAGCCGTCGAAAGACTCATCATCGAAGGGAAGGGGGGTTCTCAGATCGTGACACAGCGGCGTAATAGACTGAGACAAACCCATCGCTTGGGCTTTTCGGGTTAGGTTCTCAACTCCAGCCTCACAGTAGTCCAACGCGTAGACCTGAAAACCGTTTTGGGCGAAGAAGAGAGTGTCTCGCCCTTGACCTGCACCCAGTTCGAGGATTTTCGTTTTCTCCTCTTGTTTGAATACCTCCGCTGCCTCTTGAGCCGCATCACTTGCGGCCTCGCCAAACATATCGGGCATCTCCGAAAACGTATTTTCCCAATGGCGACATTGAGCATCCAACACCTCTTTCTCGATGCTGGAACTTGCTTTCTTCATTTGCGCGAGCTCCTCCATTCGGTGACATCATCGATAAGCGCTTCGATACTGGCCATACCTCGCTCCATGATCGCTTCTCACAAGGTGGCTAACCCATCTTCGGAAACGTTAGAAGCTTACACCATCCCTTGCTCTCCTGCCCTTTCTACGTCGTTGCCGGTCAACTCGGCTCCGTACCCCTTTTCAGCTGTCTGGTCTCTCCTTTTCGGATCATCCTGACTCGCGATCTGCAGAGGCCGGTGCGAACGAGTAATAGACGTTTCGCCCCCGCTTGTCACCTTGAATGAGCCCGGCTTCTTTCAACACCCGGGGGAGGTGAAACGTGGTAGACTGAGCTATCCCAAGGACTTGCACCAGCTCGTCCACAGGGTTCACGGCGCCTTCACGGAGACCCTCCGCGCCTCGTACTCTGTCTTCGACAGCGCAAGTGCATTCAGGGGGCGGGTGCTCTTTGAGAACCCGGATTATCGTCCCACGTTCCATGTCAGTCTCTCCTCTGCCTCATCCCTTCTCTCGGTACGGTCTGCAACGTCCCGCAACGGGGAGATGGGAAGTGAAGCTGCTGGAGGGGAGATTGTCTAGGGAAAATCACACAGAGGATGGCTAGGTTTCCGCCGCAGAGCCATCCTCGGCCTGGCACATGGTGACTGACGGGCGCTGGCTTGGCCACATCAGGGGATGGGAAGGTCAGCTGGTGCTAATTGGATCGTTTCCTACGTCCCGGTCACCGTGAGCTCCAGTCTCATGCCCTGGTCTGCATGACCGGCTACGGGGCAGTCGACCTCATAAGACCCGGCTTTCAGCTCTACCTGCATCGTATTAGTCTCACCAGGCTGCAGGTTAGAGTCGAACTGCTTCTCGATGCCCTGTCCTACGATTCTGAAGTTGTGTACGAAGGTCCCCGCGTTTGTGACCTCGAATGTCGTCATTCCTGCCGGTAGCGATGGCGGCATATCGATCCGCCACTCTGTCAGTGTGACTTCTACGACTGTACCACCGGCCGTGGGCGCTGGTGTGACACCCTCGGGCGTGGTAGGTGGGGTTGCCTGCCCGCCACAGGCCGCCAGGATGGTGAGGATCACCAACGTAGTGGCGGCCACGACGGCGAACCGTCGCCACGGGGGGCCGGCTCTCGTCTGCCGGATTTCCGCGAGTCTCTGACCAGTCATGTTCACTCCTTCCAAACCTTGCCTGAAGTCCTATCCCCGGGCCATCGCCATTCTGAATTTGTTCAGCCGCACCCATATCTTCCCGGCTAAGCAGCATGAGGACGCCATGCACGTCAGCTACGGCAAGTATTCGAAGAGCCACTAGCCTTCGTACATGGGCATCTCCACTTCCTGGAAGTACCATTCGCCCTTGGTGGCGAGGTAGTCGTAGCTGTTGTCCAGGATGTGGTAATGTGTGCCCTCCCACTCGGCCAACTGGCGATAGAAGGCCTGTGACGTGGGGTCGCTGCTGTCAGCAGCGGCCTGCTCGTACATTCGCACCGCTCGCTGCTCGAAGTCCATGGCCAGCTTCAGCGCTTCCAGGTCACTGGTGCCCTCTGGCACCAAGTCCTTAACCTCTCGCTGCTTTTGAGGGAAAAGGATGAGGCTGGGGTCGCGGGGCTGTTTCTGGGCAGCCTCGACATCTAGCCACTCGCCCGACTCGTTCACCTTGGCGTATTGCGCCTGGAGGATGTGGATGTGCTGTTCCTCTTCGTCGGCAAAGGAACTAAACATCTCCCTGCCCAGCTTGTCCCGCGTTCTCTCAGCAGCCTGTTGGTACATGGCCTTGCCGTCCAGTTCGTTGCGAACCGCCTCCCGCAAGACCGACAACGCTACGCCGGTCTCCTGTTTCATAGTCACCTCCCTAATTGTGCAGTGGCCGGGGCCTCAGAAGGGCTCGAAGCCCATGGTGTGCCAGAATTCCTTGGCCAGGGCTTTGTACTCCTCGTCCAGGATGCGTTGATGTTCCTTCTCCATCTCCACGAGGCGCTCGTACATGGATCTGCCCTCGAGGTCCTCCGTCTCCAGCGCTGCCTTAGAGTAGAAGGCCACTGAGTCCTTCTCCAGCAGCAGCGCCATACGCAGGGCAGAGAGATCAGAGGTATGCTCGTTCACCTTCTCGGCCAGAGACTCCCGGGAGAAGACGGGAACGCCTTCAATGACTGAGGGGCGTCGCTGCTGGTCAGTTTCCGCGCTGGACAACCATCGCCCGTCACTGGCCAGGGACTCCCTCTGGCTCTCCAGAATGCGCAAGTGCTCCACCTCGTCGTCGGCGAGCGAAGCAAAGAGAACTCTGCCGCCCGCATCCCTGGTCTTGGTGGCCGCCCGTTCGTAGAACTCGCGACCATCCTTCTCGGTTTGGATGGCGAAATCAAGCGCGACGAGGGCGCCCTGCAAGTCCCTATCGCTCATCTCCAACCTCCTGCCGGGACCGGGGAGGCCTACGGCGTCACTCTGGCCGTGATCCTCTCGCCACCCCGGACGAAGACCAACGAAACCGTCTCTCCAGGAACCAGGCTGGACAGCGTGGCCTCGAGACCGTGAGCGTCTGCTATCGCATGCCCTGCCAGGGCCACGATTACGTCGCCGGTGACCAGGCCGGCCCTGTCTCCTGCGGACAAAGGCCTCACGTTGCCGACGTAGGCTCCCTCGGTGGGACCACTCCCTTGCTTCTGGACCATCTTTTTCGCATCTGCCACCGACACTCCCAACTGGGGACGCCTCGTCGCTGGGGAGGACAACAGCTGATCTATGCGGGAGGTATTGAACCCGACCACCACCTGGCCGTCGATGACTACAACAGGTACGCCACGCTGCCCTGAGAGATTCACCATCTCACTGGCAGCCTGGGGATCCGCCGCCACATCGATCTCCCTAAAGGGAATCTGCCGCTGCTCCAGATACTGCTTCACCTGGTGGCAATACCCGCAGGTCGGGGTGGTATAGACCACCACTTCGCTCACGGCGCCAGCTTCCTCCAGGTGCCGTAGTGGACTCGGGTCTTGTCATACCTTTCGTCCTTGGTATGAGGTACGATCACCTTTGCGGGGTGACCGAGGCATACCAGGGAAAGCGCGCGGAATCCCTCGGGGACGTTGAGGGCCTGTCTCATCAACTTCTCCGCGTCGTCCCAGGCCACATTGCCTGGACTTCCGGCCCAGGCACTGCCCAGGTCCATCGCCGTGGCCGCAATCAGCATGTTCTCTATGGCCGCGCAGCCGTCCAGGTCCCAGGTGTTGGAGATCTTGGGATCACCGTACACGGCGATGACCGCCGCGGCCTGCTGGATGTACGGACGCACGCCGAGAGTATCTCCCAGCTTCGTCTGCAGGTCTTTGTCCCGGATGATCACAAAATACCATGGTTTGCGATTCATGTAAGTCGGCGCGTACATGGCCATCTCCAGGATGGTCTCGACCTGCTCGTTGGTCACCTCCTCATCGGTGAAGCTGCGCACTGTTCTGCGCTTCCTTATGGCGTCAAATACGTCCTGTTCCATCATGCCTCCTTATCATGTAGTGTACGTCGACCTTGCCTCACTATGCCAGCGCCAAATTCAGCAATTCTCTCCCGGCAAACCTTGGGAGGCTGGTGACGCCGCGTCCCGACCAAGCGAGTTTGCCGTCGCCCTAGTTGAGCTTCTCAGCCATAAACTCCTTTACCTGGTAGTCCCACTCTTGGGTTTCCACGTCGACCGACGTCTTGTCGCCCTCGCTCACAGTGACCGTGACGTGTCCCCCTCCCCCAGCCAGCGAGATGCAGCAGTTGTCGCGCGAGGTAACCTCTAAACCCAAGCCTCCCGCGCCGAAGTATTCCTCCGCCTTGGCCAGGACCTGTGCGGTGCTGAGCCTGGTCTTGCTCCCGTATCGCATCTTGCTAGTTCTCGTCCTCCTTGTCCCCTCTATTTGAGGTCACACCCATGGCGGGCACCCTGATTCCCCGCCTGCTTGCTTGAGGAACGAACGGCAGCCGGGGTCGGCTCTGCCTTATTCGATCTTCGTGAACGCCTCGCTCCCCGCGCCGCAGACGGGACATTCGTCAGGAAGGACCCCATCGGAAGTATACCCGCATAC
>DATEXS010000269.1:0-6616 GCA_035256725.1 Anaerolineae bacterium | reverse complement strand
CGGGGTCATCTCGCCTCGCGCGTCGTCCCAGTCCAGCATCTTCAGGACCACATACAAGTAGTCGCCCAGATCTTCCACTTTGGGACGCTGCTCGGGGTTCAGAATATCCTCCTGGACCAGAGGATGTAAACCCAGCCGCTCGCCCAGGTCTTCCACCACCTCCACCTGGTGTATGCCGTCCACGTTGATCCAAGTGACGGTCGGCGCCTCGCACAGAGGGAAGGCATCACCGATGGTCTCCAGCTCTTCCTCCAAAAGCTGCGAGGCGTCATAGACCATAGCGGTGAGCCTTGGCTTCTCGGCCTTTGGCGCTCCCACATGGACCAGAGTTCCTGGCGGAAGACCAGACTTGTCCGACCGCTTGCTGACTATTCCTGCCATCTCAGACCCTCCTCACCCCAAGCTCCGCAGCGTGCCTGGCCGGCCATCCCTTGGCCAGGATGGCTGAGGCCGTCTCCCGCGCTTCCAGCACGTTCCTTCCGTACTGGCCTCAGCCGGCTGCTGGCATCGGCTGCACTCAGCCCAGCAGATGACGTCTGTAGCTCTGCCAGAAGGCTGTCTACGGGCTGGCTCCAATACTCGCTCGCACTGACCGAATTGTCGCGCATGTGCACCCCGCCAACCCCCGCGTCACACTGAGTCACTGATGTCGCAAGTACTTCAGAGGAGGTCGCTTCACGTGTTTGGTGGTACCGCCGACAGGCACGACGCTGATGGAGCCATCGATTTCCAGGACTGCCATCTCGACGTCACTCAAATCCGCAACACCGTGTTCGCGCAAGGCGGCCTCCAACGTATCCTGGTCAAGCCCCTCACGCCGCAGATGAGCGGTGATCACCTCGCCGCGCAGTACCAGTACGGTCGGCGACCCTTCGACGACGCGACGCAGTGCGGGCCAGCGAAGGCGAAGGCGGGCCACCAGTGAATTGATCACCAATAGCACGATGGCCGCCAGCAACCCGCCGCTGAGCGACGTGTCTGGCCCTACCATGGCATTCTGCACCGCGTTGGCTATCAGAAGCAACACCACCAGGTCGAATACCGTCATCTGGCCAATCTCGCGCTTCCCAGCAAGCCGCAGTCCCAAAAGTATGACCAGATAAACGACAGCCGTTCTCAACACAATGTCCCAGGCAGGTAACGCCAGGCTCCACATCTCACCCACCCCCTGTCTCATCTTGAGGATAGAAACAACCACCCGGAGTCCGATGTATCAGGGCCTGGTCGGGGCCACGCGACCCGCCTAGAGAAGCACTGCGGGCACACCACAACCGCCCACAGGGGACTGCCAGGTGAGACCACCACTCTTGCCTCATGGTGCACACCCGACTCATAGCCCGCGAAGTTGTGCCGTTGGGCTGTCGCCAGTTGGACTAGCCGCGGAGTATGCGGCGAATGGTATCGGCGCTAGCCTCAGAGGTCACGGCGACCACGTGGTCGCCAACCTGAAGCTGCGTGTCACCGTAGGGGATGATAGCCTGGTCCCCGCCGCGAATGACGAGAGGAAATATGCAGTCGTCCGGGATGCCCAGTTCCCTCAAGGGCCGACCCTCTGCTGGTGATCCGGGCAGAATCTCCAACTCCACAAAGCTGACGCCAACGTTCCTTAGCGACAGGAGATGGATGAGTGGTTTGGCAGGGATGACCATCTCTATCTGAGAGAGGATCAGCTCCGTGCTGGACACGGTTGCATCTATGCCCAGCTTGCGGAAGATCCTCTCGTTCTTGGGGTTGTTCAGTCGAGCAATCGTGCGAGCCACGTTGAACTTCTGTTTGGCCACCTGGCAGACCACGAGATTGTCCTCGTCATCGCCGGTCACTGCCACCACCACATCTGCCCTGGCCATACCGGCCTCTTCCAAAGTGGATGCCTCGCAGCCGTCGCCTTGCATCACGTTGACTCCCAATTCGTCGGAAAGAGCTCCACAGCGCTGTGCATCCCGTTCTATGATGAGCACCTCTTGACTCTCCTCCTGCAGAAACTTGGCGAGGTAGTAGCCGACCTTCCCACCACCAACCACGATCACATACATGGCTCGCCTCCCGACTCCCGGCCTTCCAGGGACTCTCTGATGTGGTTCGCCTGCCAGACGGTGGCGCAGATGGTCTCCAACCCCAGGGAACGGTAGATCTCCTCACGCAACGGGTCGTCCACGCGGCAGATTACTTTCGGTACTCCGAAGATCTCCTTCGCCACCTGGGCAGCCATCACGTTGGTGTTGTCCCCGCTGGTCACGGCCACCACTGCATCGGCCTCCTCTATGCCAGCGCGGAGTAGCACATCCTCGTCAATCCCTGTGCCCAGCACGACCTCACCCGCGAAATCCGAACCCAGACGACCGAAAGAGGCGCTGTCCTTGTCCACGACGGTCACCTGATGCCCGTCTATCAGCAACAAGCGAGCCAGTTGACTACCCACCCTCCCGCAACCCAGGATCACTATTCTCATTGCCCCTCCCCGCTCTCCGAGAGAACCTCCACCTCAACTCCCTGTTCAGCCATCCAGGCCAGACCCTCCTGCAGCTTGTGGGCCTCGCCGCGCACGGCCAGCAGCAACACCCCCTGTTCAGCATCTACCTTGGCCTCCAGGATGTTGGTCAGGAGCTGGAAATTGTCTATCAACCCGTAGATCAGCGGCCGATCCAACAGGCGCTGCGGATACCTGAGCCTGACCTTTCGCTCAATGATCATTCTTCTCTCCCGTCCGACCCATGACACCTGCTCTTCGCCCACACTACCCCGGGACCTTAGACACTATTACCTCGCACCCTGCCCTGCGCATGACCTCCTGGGCGGTACGGCCTATCCCCTCCGCGGGGCGTGCGCGGCTCGCTCCGGCGGCCATGACGATGGCATCCACCAACTCCTCCTCGGCGACGCGGAGGATGCCGCTCCAGGCGTAGCGGTGAGCAAGCATCTTCGTTCTCACAGGCAAGCCATGCTGCTCCACGATAAAGCGGGCCGTCCGCAGAGCCGCCTCCCCGCTGGACTCCTCCGATGGCACCGCAGAGCCCAGGGAGAGCGTGAAGGGCACCTCTATGACGTAGGCGAGGATGATCTCGGCCTTCTGCGGTGCGCCCAGACGGCAAGCGAGTTCCACTGCTCGCTCCGAAGCCACCTTTCCCGACACAGGAACGAGAAGTCGCTCCATGCCCGCTACCGAGCGATAGACCACGGCCACCTCGTGCGGAACCATGGGTGGCACCCTGAACATCCACCAAAACAGCGCGCCCAGGGAGACCACGAAGGTAATGGCCAGGACAATGCCAATAGGGTCCAGAGTCGCGGTCATTCTCTGCCCTCCCTCATCTTCCGTCGATAGAGCCGGTAGCGACTGCATCCCAGCCACAGTCTATAGCCACCGAATCCTATGAAGCTACAACCCACCAGCATACCCATCACGGTGGGCGCCAGCGACAGCGTACGCACCAGGATGATGCCCCCCAGCGGGATCATCAGGGCCGCCATCATCAAACGCAGCACATCACCGGCAGTCACAAATTCAGGCTGGGCAAACGAACGCCTACGCACGTCACTCCTTCTCGCTCCAGCGGGACGGCACACCCAACTTGCGGTCGCGACGAATCAAGGCCTGCTTGTACTTTTCCACCGAGTCGTACTCCTCAGCGCTGGTCAGCACGTCAACCTGCTCCTTCTCCCAGTCATGCTTAACGCTGCCTAGAACGGGCAAGCCACTTCGCCGCCGGAAGACCACGTAGTACGCCAGACAGATGAGGAGCCAGCCCGGCCCGGCGATGCGACCTATCTCGTGTGTGATAATCACGGTGAAAAAGATGCTGGCCACGCCCAGGAAGCCCAGGAAACCCAAAACCGGCACTTCCACGGCGCTCCCGTCCTTGCGCTTCCACTTGAAGTTCAGTGGCACCTTGTAGGGCCTGGGGGTGTAGGGGTCCACGAAACGCAGGCGGATTAGCGAGATGAAGACCAGCATATACCCAAAGGTGGCCCCAAAGGCATAAAGATTGGCCAGCGTGTCCAGTACTCTGGGTGTCAAGAACGCAACGATTGTCAGCAAGATCCCCACCCACCCGAAGCCGACGATGGCGTTGCTGGGGGTGCGGTACTTGGGATGGACGTGCCTGAACCAGGGGCTTGCCAGCCGGAAATGGCTCATGGAGAAGATGAGTCGCGAGTCTCCCATCACGCCGGTGTTCGAGGAGATGAAGAGGATGGTCGCGCCGAGGAAAGCGGCAAACGGGCCAGCGATGACGCCCAGGTACGGGATGTGCAAGGCGAGATAGGCGATGGGGTCGGATTGGTGAGCCTGGAACTCCTGCCAGGGCAGGATGCCCAGCCCCACCGTGGAAAAGGCCAAGGCCAGTATAAACACAGTGAAGATCAGAGCGATGGACGTACGTGGGATGACGGTTGCCGGCCGGCGAGTCTCTTGCGCCGCCTGCGAGATGCTCTCCAACCCCACGAAGGAGATGATGGCCAGCGAAAAGCCGTACATGAACTCCCTGGGCGAAGGAAACTCGTAGACCCACTGATGAACGAGCAGTTCCGGACGCCAGGCCAGGAGGAATCCGAAGACCACCACGGACATCTCCAGGATCAGGTCCATCAGGCCAATCACTTCGTTGACGCGGGATGACCCGCGGATTCCCCTCACATTCAGCCAGCGTAGGAAGGTAATCATGATAACCGTTTCCGCGAGCCAGAGGGCGTTGAAGCTGATCCAAGGCCCGAAGCTGACCGCAAAACTCTCAAGATGCAGCCCCATGTAAGGCAGGAAGAAGTTGATATACCCAGTGGAAGCGGTGGCAAAAAGGGCGATGTCTATAGTGTAGTCCAGGAGCAGGGCAGCGCCGGCCATAAAACCCCAGAAGTCCCCCAGCCCCCTCAGGGAGTAGTAGTGACCACCACCAGCCACCGGGTATGATGATGCCAACTCAGTGAAGGCCAGGCCAATCATGATGTACACCAACCCCGCCAGGGCGAAGGCCAGGGGAGCGCCCCCCTGGGCAGAGGCGATGACCAGGCCCAGGGCCACATAGATGTCGGCACCAACGTCGGCGTACCCCCAGGTATACGACCCCCAGATGCTCACGTCACGCCGCAGCCCTAGCGTCTCCACAGTTGCACCAGTGTCTTGATTGTCTCGATTCTCGTCCATGCGGACCTCTCGCGGAACCTACATCGGTCGATACGGGCCAGCAACGGTGGCCTCTAGCATTGTACCACCAGATTCTCCAACTGTCGAAAAATCTAGCAAGTCTGCTCCTTAGCAGGACAGCCACGCGGCGAACCATCGCCGAAAACGCGCGCATGACGGCGATCCGCGGAGCTGGACCGGCACCAAGAGCGAGGCGAATGTTCGGCGATGGCCCTGGCGGCTGGCGACCGATGGTGTCAGCGCCGGGCGTGACTCCTCCACCTCAGCCCCTGATGAATGCGCAGCGATTATCTCTCCCCGGTGCGAGCGTAGAGCGCCGCTCTAGGCACCATCGACCGGGTTATCAGTTCGGCGATCGGCCACCCGTGGCCAACTCACACCTACCTGTAGTCCTCCACCGCCACCAAGCGCGCGCTCCAGGGGCAATACTGCCCCACCGTCTCCACAAAGTAGTCCAACTCCTCCTCTACGAAGGAGGGTGCCCCATCACAGACCTCGACCGTAATCTCAGCCATCTCGATCTGTTCAGGGTCCAGATGCCAACTCCAAGGTTCGTTATGATCCGCCTGGCCGGGACCGCGAAGGATACGGCCATTGGGGATGTTGGCGCTTCCCGTTCCGCGCCGGAGGTCCAGGATCTGCTGGATCGTGTCCGGATTAGTTACCCAGACCCGGAACTCCTCATCCACGACCTCAAATGTGGCCAGGATGCCCCCGCTCAATCCGCCGGGCTCCGGCGTCGTCGTCGGCGCAGCGCAGGCGCTGAGGCCCAGAACCAGGGCGATCAATCCAACCAGTGCCGCCTCCGAAACATGCCCCTTCATCTCTCCAATCCTCTCTACGTTCTCACCCTTTCCCCTTGATGACCGCCTCACAGCCCAGCCGACCCACCCCTCAACACCCGTACAACCCGCCTCGGCCTAGCGATTCTATTTCCGGGGCGCTCAACGGCAGCCAGGACTTGCTCAGTCACCCTAGACTTCGTATCCCTTATCATTCTGCCGCCGTCCGCGTAGAAGCGCGGCTCCACCAACAAATCATACTCCTGGATTTCACCGATCACCACCTCGCTGATCAAAGCGCTTGTCACCTCTGGGTCGAGAGAGGAGACCTCAACCAGACCATGTCAGCTTTGATAGGCGTTCCCTGTCCGAGTTGTCTGGATGAGCATCTCTCCAAACTGGGCCGCCGGTCTCGAACAAGTTCCGCCATTATGGTACAATCTTTCGAGACCGTTTAGCGACCATCCCACCGTCTCTGCTGGAGTGGGCAGGGCGCGGAAAGACCGCGATGGCTCACGTCTCAAACCGCCCTCGGTGCACAGCCAGCGCAGGTCACGGCAGGGGAGGAAGAAACGTGCCAACCAAAGGGAAGAAGAAGACCAAAGTGGTCTGCACCATCGGACCAGGCAGCATGCGCGTGGAGACCATCAAGCGCATGTACTCCGCCGGGATGGATGCAGCACGGATCAACACTGCC
>DATEXS010000268.1:0-5512 GCA_035256725.1 Anaerolineae bacterium | reverse complement strand
ATCTGCACAGGCAGCATCACGTCTATCCCAAGGACTTGTGGAAGGTGCGCATCATGACCCTGGGCAGCGTTCCGGGGATCAACACCAAGTACCGGCCGATCCTGCGGGCCCTGTATGGGCCTGTGGAGATAGCCGAGATCTATGGCACCACGGAGGGCATGTTCGGCCAGCAGCGGGACGAGAAGCGCGCCTGGGTCCCCAACTACGACCTTTTCTTCTTCGAGGTGGAGACCAGAGGGGGCATTAAGATGATGCATGAGATGAAATCAGGCGAAACGGGGAGCCTGGTGGTTTCCACGCCGATTCTGCCCCGCTACAAGATCGGAGACCTGATCAGAGCGTTCCAGCCCCCCTATTTCCGTTGCATAGGACGGGATAGACCCTGGACACCCCTGCGATACTGGTGGGATCAGTTGGTGACCATGGACCTGGGCCGGCTGTGACCGAACCGGGCGCTAGAACCTGGGCTTGACGAAGACCCCGACGATGATGGCCAGCCCAACGGCGATGATGATCAGAGGCCAGGTGATCTCCCATCCCACTACCCCGCCTAGGCCGATGGCGAGCGCCACGAAGGCCAAGATGATGCGCCCCCGGATCGGCCGACGATAGGAGGGCAGGAGGAGGCGGATGATGACCTCCAAGAGGAAGAGCAGCCCTGCCCCGATGAAGATCAGGCTCCAGACGTTCTCCCAGGTTAGCCAGGGATAGATACCCAGGTTGGCTGCCGCGAAGGCCACGCCCGCGAAGATGATGATCAGCCCCCAGATCAGAGGGCCCAGGGCGTCACCGCCGCTCCACTTCTCGTTCTTTTCCCCGTGTCGCTCGCCTCGATCCTTCTCTTCCTTCTCTTGCTTCTCGCGCTTTTCCTTCTCTTCTTTTTCTTCCTTCTCCTGCTTCTCGCCTCTATCGCGCAAGTCTTGCTCGCTCATTGCCCCTTCCCCCTTTCCGACGCTTCACCGCGTGAACCTTGCCAATTCTACCGAACGCCTCTCCCTTCTGCAAGTCAACCGCGCTACAGGAACGTGCCTGTCTCGAACCCTTCCCGGACGGCATCGAAGGCCTTGCGTGGCTCCTTGGCATCGCCGATCAGGTACAGGTGATCGATATGTCCAAGGAGCGCATTGTAGAGATCGCGGACGGCTGCCACGCCTGTAGCCAGGATGACGGTGTCTGCTTCGAAGAGCTGCTCCTGGTCGCCGATCAGAGCGATCACCCCTGCCGGTGTGATGCGCCGCACAGGGGCCTCGCCGACCAGGCTGACCTTGCTCCGTCGCAGTTCCTGAAGGACGGTCCAGCGCGTGGTCAGTCCGAGGTCTGTCCCGAACTTGGGCAGCGCCTCCAGGACGGTGACGTGCTTGGTCCCCGTGGTGGTGAAACGTTCCAGCGTCTCCCAGCTCTCTGCCCTGGTCTGGACCAGGAACTTGAGGGTAGGGGCGTCGATGGTGCCCATGCGGGCCACGTCGAGCGCTACCAGACAGCCGGTCGCCCCGCCGCCTAGGACCACCACCCGCTGGCCAACGTCAACCCTGCCCGCCAGCACGTCCCAGGCCCGGATGACGTGGTGGCCATCCGCTCCGGGGATCTCCGCAGCGGATGGTGTAGCGCCAGTGGCCACGATCACGACACCCGGAGAGGCCTGGAGGACGAGGTCGGCAGTGACTTCTTGGCCAAGTTGGACCTCCACGCCCTCCTTGGCCAGCTGGTTCACAAGGGAGCGGACGAGGGATTGTAGCTCCTCTCTGCCTGGAGGGACCGCGGCCAGGTTGAGTTGTCCGCCCAACCGGTCTTCCCTCTCGAGGAGCGTGACCCGATGTCCCCTCGACGCCGCCGCGGCGGCCGCCTGCATGCCGGCTGGTCCACCTCCGACCACGACCACCTGCTTTGACTCGACCGGTGGAGGCTGCCTGTAGCGGGCTTCTCGACCAGCCCTGGGGTTGACCAAACACGCCACCGCCTGGCCGAGGAATATGCTGTCGAAGCACCCCTGGTTGCAGGCCACGCACGTCTGGATGTCAGCGACACGGCCCTGCCTCGCCTTGTTGGGGAGTTGCGGATCGGCGATCAGGGGCCGACCCATGGCAATCATGTCGCCAGCACCAGAGCACAGCATGCTGTCGGCGAGAAGGGGGTCGTTGTAGCGGTTGCTGGAAATGACGGGGATATCAACGGCCGCCTTTACGGCGCGCGCCAGGTAGGAGAAGGCGCCTCTGGGGACGCCCATAGTGATCTGCGGTACCGGGGTTTCGTGCCAGCCACCGGTGACGTCGATGGCATCGACCCCAGCCTGCTCTAGCCGCTGGGCGAAGACGGCAGCCTCTGGGTTGGCGTTTCCGCCCTCGACGAAGTCGTTTCCTGCGATGCGCACGAGGATCGGATACTCGGGACCCAGCTCCCCCCGCACCGCCTGCACCACCTCCAGTGGAAAGCGCATTCGGTTCTCGAAGCTGCCGCCATACTTGTCATCTCGCTGGTTAGTGAGGGGTGAGAGGAATTGGGAGAGAAGGTACCCTGCCGAACCACTGATCTCCACAGCGTCAAAACCGGCTTCCCGCGCTCGTCGCGCCGCGGCCACGAACGAGCCGATGGTGCGGGCGATGTCCTCTCTGCTCATCTCGCGAGGTGTCTCCCTGGTGAGCGGCGACGGAAGCGCAGAGGGCGCCAGGGCCTGACGACCTATCTCCGCCGAGAGGGAATACCTTCCAGCATGGTAAAGTTGCGCAGCGATAGGCACGCCTTCACGATGCACGGCGTCTACCAGCCTGGTCAGGCCGGGTACGAAGCCATCCCTGCCTATCCCGATCATGGATGGGCCACCGCCGTACTCGTCGACGGGACAGCCGCCGGCGATGATCAGCCCCACGCCGCCGGCCGCTCTTTCCTGGTAGAAATCGACCAGTCTGTCGGTGACCAATCTCTCTGGGGTATAGGCCAGATGGATGGCCGGCATGACGATGCGGTTGGCAAGTTCCAGGCTACCGATCCTGATAGGTGTGAAAAGCTGCCGGAAGCACGACATCCCTACTCGTTCAGCCAGTCGCGGATGGCGGTCTTGATCCTGTCTTCCACCTTTCGCCCGATGGTCTCCCACTCGTCGTCGGGGGTTGCCCCGGCCCATTCGCCCAGGCCCGACTTCACACGCCGCTCGACGCGCCTGCCGGTCTCTTCCCATCCCTCGTCAGGCTCGCCACCGACGGCGTTGGCCACGTCTGCTCTGATCCTCGTGGTTGCCTTCTGTCCGATCGTGTCCCAATCGTCATCCGGCGCCGCCCCCGTCCACCGCCCAAGACCTGACCTGACCCGCGCCTCCACGCGGCGACCGATGGCCTCCCAGTCCTCCTCCGTGTCCGCTCCTACGCTGGTGGCGACTTCCCCACGAATCTTACTCTCCACCTTGTGGCCCACGGTATCCCAGTTGTCGCCCTCATCTGCGCCGGCCCACCCGGCCACATCCTTTCTGATCTTTCTCTCGATGTCACGGCCAATCTCTTCCCATTCTTGTCTGCTGCTTCCGGAGGTGCTCATTCCGTCTCTCCTCTCTGTGTGGTGCCAGTGATGAGGGTCCTGGAGACTATACTATGGGTATGTCGATACCGGAGAGCTCACCCAACTTGGAGAAGACCAGCGCCTTGATCTCGTGAAGGCGCTCCGGTGTGCGCGCCTCAAAGCGCAGCACCAGCACGGGTTGAGTGTTCGAGGCTCGCACCAGCCCCCAACCATCGCCGAAGAGAATCCGCACTCCGTCCACATCGATCACTTCATACCGCTCTTTGAAATAGGCCGCGACGTCGGACGCGATCTGGAACTTGCGATCCTCGGGACAGTCCACTCTGATCTCCGGCGTCGAGTAGTATTTGGGCACGTCAGCCAGCATCTCGCTCACGGTCTTCTCCGAGCGGGCGAGAAGCCGGACCAGTCGAAGCGAGGCGTATAGAGCATCGTCGTAGCCGAAATACTCGTCGGCGAAGAAGAGGTGACCGCTCATCTCTCCGGCCAGAGGTGCGTGTGTCTCTTTCATCTTCTGCTTGATGAATGAGTGGCCCGTGCGCCACATAAGGGGCACCCCGCCAGCTTTCTCTATCTCCTCGGGTAGGGCCTGCGAGCACTTGACCTCGAAGATGATGGTGGCTCCTGGTTGGCGAGCCAGGACCTCACGGGAGAAGAGGATCAGGAGTTGATCGCCCCAGATGATCTCGCCGTGCTCGTCCACCACGCCCAGCCGGTCACAGTCACCGTCGTAGGCCAGGCCCAGTTCGGCCTCCTGCCGTCCTACCTCGGCGATTAGATCCTGCAAAGACGCCGGCACGGTGGGATCAGGGTGGTGGTTGGGGAAGGTGCCATCCACCTCGCAGTATAGCCCAGAAGCATCGGCTCCAAGATCTTGAAGCAGTTGCGGGCAGAAGATGCCGCCCATGCCATTGCCGGCATCGACGACGACCTTTACCGCTCGCTCGAACGGACCGATTCTCTGCTCCAGGGTCTGTCGGTAGGCAGGTTTGATATCCTGTTCCGACAGGGTACCTTGTCCTTGGGGGTATTCGCCCACCTCGATGATCCGGCGAACCTCTTGGATCTCCTCCCCGTAGAGCGTGGTTCGTCCCGCGGCTAGCTTGAAGCCGTTGAACTCGGGAGGGTTGTGGCTACCGGTGATCATTACTCCGCCGTCTACGTCCAGGTGGAAAAGGGAGAAGTACAGGGTGGGGGTGGGCACCATGCCGATATCTACCACGTCTAGGCCTGTGGAGGTTATCCCGTGGACCAGGGCATCTCGAAAGCGGGGCGAACTGAGGCGAGCGTCGTATCCCACACTGACCTTCCTGCTTCCGCGGTCCACCATGTAGGCACCATATCCCTTGCCGAGCTTCTGCACTCCCTCCTCAGTGAGGTCTTCGTCCACTATGCCTCGTATGTCGTACTGCCTGAAGATGTCAGGGTTAATGCCTTTGGTCATGGGGTGCCTCCTTTTTTCTCGGGCTTGGGGTGGAAATCCGGTGTGCAGCCTGTGCCTAGGCGCCGAATTTGGCCAGGCGAAGGGCGTTAGCCATGGCCAGGGGCATGATGTCGGTCGCGGGCAAGCGACCCAGACCACCTTTGGCGCACTCGCTTTCCGAGAAGGCCATGGCTCCGTCGGAGCGGCAATGTCTGGAGCGCAAGAGCATCGGAAGTGGATGCCAGGAATGCGCTCGCAAGAGAGCCGGGGTGGAGTGATCGCCGGTTACGACGAGGACGTCTGGCTGCAGGCTTACTAGCGCAGGGACTACCACCCTGTCTACCTGTTCGATCACCGAGACCTTGCCCTCAAAATCACCATCCTCGCCGGAGCTGTCCGTCTTCTTGACGTGGAAGAAGAAAAAGTCGTATTCGGCCCAGTGCTTGCTCAGAGTGTCCACTTGCTCTTCTGCGCTCTCACCCGTGGGCAACACATCCATTCCCACCAGCCGGGCAACCCCTCGATACATGGGGTAGGCGGCGATGGCGGCCGCTCGCAACCCATAGACCTCTTGCATGGTAG
>DATEXS010000267.1:0-3877 GCA_035256725.1 Anaerolineae bacterium | reverse complement strand
GCTCCAGGCTATCGTCTGCTCGCGCTGCCTGCCGAACTCCTCTTCATCGCGCTTCTGAAAGCCGAGAGCGGAAAGCCTACCCAGGCCCAGACCGCACATCTTGCCATAGTACCGGCATCTGGTACAGACCCAGGCCAGGGACAGGATTATGCCCAGGCCCCCGACCAGGGCGTAGGCTATCACGGACCACCAGCCTAGCTGGGCCACGAGCATCAGGCCAACCACCGCGACGGCCAGCAGCTCCACCAGAGTAAGCACGACCAGGCGCAGCGGATAGTGGTCATAGCAGGTCATCGTTCAGTCCCCTCAGGGCCTCGTAGGGATGCATGCCGAGCTGTCCCGAGAGTTCCTCTGCGAGTGTCTCGACCCAGGCTTCGTCCTGGTAGTGATGGGGTTGCGCGCCGTACCTGCGACGCGCGTTGGCGTACTTCTCCTCTATGGGCACCAGTCCGGTGTCACTCATCAAGGCGTCGGCGAGGATGGCAATCTTCTCCTCCTGGCAAAGAGGCTGGGAGCTGCAATCGTCGGCTTTCAGTTGAGAGCGTTCTTCCTCGGTGAGAAGGCCGAGCCTGACAGCTTCGACCAGACTCCGGCCTTTGAGGACGTGAAGGAGACAGACGCGTCCCTGATCCCTATGGCCTTCGGACCTGGCCAAGAGGTAGCCTTCGATGCCGTGGCGCAGGCTGTGCTCCTGGCTGCGGCCCAGGTCGTGGAGCAGGCCCAGGATCTCGGCCTTGTCCACATCGGTGGGGTGACCTCTCTGGGAGATGAGTTCTGCCAGGCGTCGGGCCGCCACGCCGACCTGGAGACAGTGGGCACGCCAAGAGGCGTCAGCAGAACTGTACTTGTCCAGCAAGGCCAGCGCCTGTTCTCGGTTCACGCTTGAATCGACCGGGCGAGACGGCTTCGAGTCACGGAGCAGTCCTGGACGACGTGGAAATCGTATGCGGGCCTGAATGGTCAACGGTGAGTTGAATGCCGAGATGAGTATACCATGCTCCCCCGGAGCTGCCAAGGGCTAGCGTCGTCGCACCAGCGCCACAAGGGCTACGAGGGCCAGCATGGCCATGACCAGCAGGGCCAGGAGCTTCTGGAGGCCAGACGACAGGATCAGCGCCAGGGCCCCGAAGGCCGCGCATAGCACGTAGAAGAGGAGAACCACCTCCCGCTGGGAAAGGCCCAGGTCCAGCAAACGGTGGTGGAGGTGGCCGCGGTCTCCCAGAAAGGGGGAACGGCCCAGCCGCAGGCGGTTGATGATTTGCCAGCCCACATCGAGGATGGGGATGCCCATGACCAGCAGGGCGGTGGCCATCTTGGCCCCACCGATGATGGCCAGGGTGCCCAGAGCGAAGCCCAAGAAAAGGGCTCCCGAGGTCCCCATAAACACCCTGGCCGGGTAGAAGTTGAAGGGCAGAAAGCCCAGGGCACAGCCAGCCAGGGCCAAAGGCAGCAGCGACACGCTGTACTGGCCCAGTCTGTAGCTGTGGACGAACAGCAGGACAGAGGCGATCACTGTCACTCCCCCCGCCAGCCCGTCCAGGCCGTCCAGCCAGTTTACAGTGTTCATCATCCCTATGACCCAGAACAGGGTGAAGGCCACGGTGACAGGAGGACCCAACTCTATCGGGCCACCGAGGGGGTTGGCGATTTCGGCGATGGTGATGCCGCAACGGATGGCGATGACTGCGGCCACGAACTGCAAGGCAAGCTGGGGCAGCGGACCGAGTTCTCGCCTGTCGTCCCACAGGCCCAGCCCAAAAACTATGGCCGAGCCAGCGAGCAGCCCTATCAAGCGAAGAAGCTCCAGAGGGTCCTTGCGCTCTACAGGCAGAAGGAGACTGATGGCCACGGCGGCCAGGAAGGGCAGGAAGAGGGCTACGCCGCCAAGACGGGGAACGGGCACTCGATGGACATGCTTGGGCTCTCGGGGCACATCTAGAAAGCCCAGCCGGCCAGCGGCGCGTTTCACCAGAGGCGTGAGCAGGAGAGAGCCCAGGAAGGCGACGGCGAAGGTGAGCAGGAAGGAGATCATGTTAGTCATGGGCAGACGCTCTGGGGGAGCAAGGGAGAGGTGGGGATTGTGGCCTCTGGGGCCCGACGGGCTGTGCACAGCGTTGAGCCCAGCCCGTGTGGTTCACTGTGAGTCGACCCTCGGGAACAGCGGCGCCAGCCACCAGGGCACGCCCTCGCTCTCCCCGAGTTGGACGAGTGCTGAGCTGCTCTCTTGCGCCTGAGGAATGTCCGTCATCTGTTGCGATTCTAAGCCACCAATGTGTGCCTGTCAAACCTGGGATCGCTGCCCTTGGGTCGCTACCGCGCGGTCAGCTCGATCTGCCTTAGAACGATTCGGGCTCCCATGGGTTGGCTGTCTGCGTCGAAGGCAGGCAGCCGGACTCCCGTCGCGCCGTCGTACATGCCCACAGCAAGGGAGTAGTGGCCGGTCGGCGCATCGGGAGCGACGGAGAGTTCGTAGACATCAGCGATGACTTCACCTTCTGCCCAGCCGGTGGTGGGCAGAGCACCGCCGCCCGGGAGACTGTCACGCTGTCCACGGATTTCGCCCCCTTCGTCCAGAAGGTGTACGAAGACCGTATAGGAGGTATCCATCAACGCCAGACCCTGCCAGTAGAGGGTCAAGTGCAGCGTCTCCCCGGGGCGGGCCTCTGTGGGCTCCAGATCATAACCCAGCAGCCTCACCGCTTCGCCGAGTTGCGCCTCCATCGTATGTTCCAGGGGTGGCAGGTCGAAGGACCGCCCCCGACCCTTCACCTGTATCGGCCCGAGATCGAGCACGTTTCCCGTTGGCAGGCGCCACAGGAGCCGGGGAAGAGGTCGGGTCTCGGCCCTGACTTGCATCTTGAGGTGGTATCGTCCGTCCTCTGCGTTGCCTGGGATCAGAAAGGACTGCCAGTCCCGAACCACCTGTCCCTTCTGCCAGTTGGCGGGTGGGTGGCGGCTGCTCAGAGCCAGTTCGGCTTCGCCTTCTCGCCATCCATCGTCATCGTCTAGCCACAGGAGCAGGGTGTACTCCTCATCCAAACCGTCCAGTCCCTGCCACAGAAAGGTCAGAGGGACGCGGTCGCCCGGACTAAATCGCTCTCCGATGACGGAGTAGCCCAGCAGTCTGATCCGCCCAGCCAGGTTGGCCAGGGTCCTGTGCTCCACGTCCCAAGGCCCAGCGCCATCCAGACCGAGGGTGGGTTGGAGTGCGACGCTGCCCACGGTGGCCGAGGCCAGCGGATCCGGCAGATCTGGTTCGTACATGGTCACCTGGATGCTGTAATCCCCTGGCGGTACACCGGCCAGAATGGGCAGGTCGTGGGCGTCCAGGATGATCTCCCCAGGCTTCCAGGCAGAGGTGCGGTAGGCGTCCCGCACCGGGAAGGAGTCGTGAACCGCGGCCAGATGGCCCTCATCGTTGAGCAGCCGGACGGAGATCTTGTAGTCCTGCGCGATCTGCTCCAGGGCCAGCCAGTGCAGGCGCAGCCTCAGTTGCGGTCCGGCCCTGGTTTCTCTGATCTCTTGGTCGTAGCCACGGAGCAGGATGGTATCACCGAACGAGACGGAGAGGGGGTGGGATGGCTCCGAGGAGACCGAAGCAGGCCTTTCTCTCACCCGGATCAGAGGGCCCAGCGACGAGAGGTGATACAGCTCCTCAACTCCACTGAGCGGCCGGGTCAGGTAGACCGCATAGCCTTGCTCCATCTGCGCTCGGACCACGGCCAGGCGCTCCTCTTCCGTATCTGCGGCGATGCTGGCCAGGTCTGGGCGCAGAGCCTCCGTCTCCTGGAAGTAGTTGAGCAGGGTGATCTCACCCAGGATGCCGACGACCACCGCGTCTTCCTCCAGAGGTTGACTCAGCATGTCCATCCCGTAC
>DATEXS010000266.1:0-2141 GCA_035256725.1 Anaerolineae bacterium | reverse complement strand
ACGGCACCGCCACCGCCGACAAACCCCCCCGTCCCAGCACCGGGTCAGCCGGATCTGGCCATCACTGAGTTCTACGTGGACCCGGCCAGCGTAGCCTATGGCGGGTCGGCGCAGGCGACCTTCACCATCCGCAATGCTGGCAGCGCCCCTGCGGGAGATTGCCGCATACAGTATACCTGGACCGCAAGCGGACCTGGCGGCGCCTGCGAACGGCGCACGGGTCCTCTCCCCGCCGGTGCCGAGATCACCTTAGGATGCACCGCAGGCCCCTTCTACGCATCCTATAATACTTATCTCCTCGTTGATACGGGCGCCCTAGTAGCGGAGAGCAACGAGGACAACAACTGGGCCGGGTTCATGGTCAACGTCGCTGCGCCTGCTCTACCTGACCTGACCATCGAAGAGTTGTCTCTGAACCCGTGGCCCTACTGGGGCAATGAGAGCGATGCCCGGATTACCGTCGCCAACTATGGCAGCGGCGACGCGGGGTCTTTTACCCTGTACTACTGGTGGGGAGACACCCAGCGATGCGAGTTCAGGATGGATCCTCTCCCCGCCGGTGCCGAGGTCACCACCAGTTGTCACGTCGGTCCCTTCTGGTACCCCTTCAACACCTACGCCATCGCTGATGTGATCAGCGAAGTGGCAGAGAGCAACGAGGACAACAACAGGCGGGACCTTTACGTCGAAGCAGGGTAGCCTGAAGTGAAGGCACAACACCGTCCGCTGCTCCGCCGTGGAGGCCATGTGCTCCACTACCCCAGAGTCGAACCGTAAAGCTGCCTGGGGAGTTGGCGGCTGGCCCTCCCTCTTCGGGCTTGGGCCCTAGAGGGCGAAGCTGTCGCCCTGCCCCCTTTGCCTCCGAAGTTCGGAGACGAAGGGGATGCTGACTCTCACGTGGTCGGCTGCGCCATCTCGCCCGTATCTGGCGCTGGTGATAGAATCACGAAGAGTCCTTCGTGGATCTTCTTGAAAGGTGTTGAACAAGCTGTTATGTCAAGACCGGTAATCTGTTTGCTGTTGTCCCTGCTGCTGGCCACAGTTCTGGCCTGCAGTGTGCCCTCCGTGCTGCCAGAAGAAACCCCTGCCAGCGTCACCCCCGCCGCGGCGACCGTGGCCGCCATGCTCTCCACGCCCACCAGAACGGCCACACCCCAACCCACCGAAACCCAGAAACCGCGGCGCCGAGCCACGGCCACACCGCTTCCCGTTTCGCCCACGCCTACTGAGATCTGGCAGATGGAGCTGGAGGACCTGCCTCCCATGCAGCTCCCAGACTGGCCCCGGCCCGCTCAGGACAACGGCCTGTGCATCCACTTTATCCCCGAGCAATACCACACCGTGGAGCACCTGGACCAGCACATCTCGCGCCTGATAGACATGAAGATGAAGTGGGCGCTGGTCATCTACGGCGACGAAATCCAGCTACAGATGGCGGCACCGAAGTTCAGGGACGCTGGCATCACGGTGGTCTGGCGCAAGATGCTCTACCCGGGAGAGAAGTACTTCGACTGGGGCCGTGACGTCCAGGTTCTCCAAAGCCTCGGCGTGCCGCCCTACATCCAGATCTACAACGAGCCCAGCCTGGAAACCGGGTGGGAAGACCCACCCGTGCCCAAGGAGGTCTTCATGGAGGACCTTCTGAGAGCCGCCCGCGACGTCTACAACGCCGGCGGGTACGTCGGGCTTCAGTTCGTCGACCCCCAGTGGCTCAAGGAGGCCCTCTACGAGATCAGGCTCCACGGCGGCGAGCCCATCTTCCAGCGGATGTTCTTCGTGCCCCATCCCTATGGGCTCAACCACCCACCGTCTTACCAGGAAGACCTCAACGCGGTCCTGGGCTTTCTCACCTTCGCCCAGGTGTTCAGGGAAGAGATCGGCTTCGTCCCTCCCATGATCGCCGGCGAGGGAGGCTGGAAGTACGGCGCGACCGACGACAACCGCTTTCCCAAGATCGACGACCAGCTTCATCAAGAGTACCATGTGGAGGTCTTCAACTGGTTCCGCACGGGGACTCTCTCTAACGGAGAGCCCCTGCCCGACTACCTCTTCGCCTTCTGCCCCTGGCTTCTGGCCTCGAAGATGGACGACAGCGCCTGGTTCGATAGCTTCGCTGGCGACCGCACGCTGACCATCGAGGC
>DATEXS010000265.1:0-3395 GCA_035256725.1 Anaerolineae bacterium | reverse complement strand
CAGCGCCTCGAACTGGTCGTATGCATCGAGGTCGTTGGCGACGATGATGACCTCGTCGCTGAGCTGAGCGACTTTGTCCACGATCTGCTCGATGAGTGGTCGGCCGTTCACCTGAAGAAAGGCTTTGTCACGCCCCAGACGGGTGCTACGTCCGCCCGCAAGGATCACAGCACTGATAGGAGCGCTGCTGCTGACCTCCGCCTCGTCCATCACCGGCGCCGTCATGGCCTGTCTAGTCGATCTGGTAACGGGAGTATACCCTACCTGGCCGAAGGCTGCTAGAGTGCACGGCCTATTTGCCGACCGTGGCTACCGCGAAGGCCCGCACAAAGCTCGTCGAACACCTGTCGGCGGCGGAGAAATGCTCCTTCAGCCTGTAGTGGCGCTCCATTTGCCGGCCCCTACCCTCTCGCCAGCGCCTCTCGTATTCGCCCAGCAGGGTCTCCGAGGTGTCTCCCTGTTCCAGGGCATGCGCGGCGGCTTGGGCCGCTAGCTGCCCAGCCAACATGGCGTTGGCAATCCCGCCTCCAGTCAAGGGGTCTGCCTGCCTGGCGGCGTCGCCCACCAGCATCAAGCCGTCACGAACTATGGGATAGTGGGGAATTCCGACGGGCACGTTGCCCGTTATGAGGCTGACGGGGCTCCCCTGCGCCAGCCACGCATGTTGTTCAATGAACC
Source organism: Anaerolineae bacterium (assembly GCA_035256725.1). Taxonomy (GTDB): domain Bacteria; phylum Chloroflexota; class Anaerolineae; order UBA7937; family B3-Chlor; genus JAUVXJ01. The sequence continues at coordinate 2,717 of DATEXS010000265.1, read as the reverse complement.
GCAACAGGTAGTCCAGCGCGGGCGCCTGCCCGAGGTCGGCTTGCACGCCAAGGCCGACGTTGGCCTTATTCGAACCCTTGGGAAAGACCCAGGCATATCCTCCTGGCGCCAAATCCTCACCCAGGTAGTAGTAGCAGCATTCGGGATCCAGGTCAATGCCTGCCAGCAGGTATTGGGCGCAGACGAGGCAGTCTGAGGGTCTCAAGAGACAATCCACGCCTGCCCACTCGCCCAACCTCGACTCGACGCCGTCGGCAGCGATGACCACCCGGGCTTGCACCTCGAACCGGGCACGGCCATCAGAAGCGCAAACACCGCGGACGGCGCCGTCATCGATGATGAGGGATTCAATTGCGGTCTTGAGCATAACCGTGGCCCCAGCTGCGATTGCTTTCTCAACCAGAGCCCTGTCGAAGACGCGGCGCTCGAGAACGTAACCCGTCTCCTGTCCTCCGAAAGTCTTCGCTTCGCCGGCATCCACTGTGGCAATCTGCGACCGCTGCACACGAGACGCTATCCAGCTCTGCTCAGGCTCGGCGAAGCGGAGCAACATCTCAGTATTGATGCCCTCAGCGCAGCGCACCGGGCTGCCGATCTCCTGGCGTTTCTCCACCAGCAGCACGCGTAGACCTGCTTCGGCGGCGAAACGAGCCGCGGTGGCGCCTGCGGGGCCGCCGCCCACGACCACTATGTCACATGACCTTTGCCTGCTCTGGAAGGTCCCAGGGAGTTCCCTCTCGGCCAGCGCCCCCGTCGGGCAACCGGAGATGCATAGCCCACACTCAGTGCATAGCACCTCATCGATCAGCAGCCTGGTTTCTGCTAGGTTGAGCGCCCCGGCAGGACAAAGGCTGACGCAACCCCCACAATAGGTGCAGAGCCCCGCTCTGACCACCGGCATATCTCCACCCCCGCGGCGCCAGCGTGGCCGTACTACGAGAAAAGGGATGCCCAGCGGCATCCCTTTTGTCTCCAGCCGACACAGGGTACTCTCAGGCCAGGCCCTCTTCTTGTATACGCTTCTCTATGTAGGCCACCGCTTGCCCCACGGTCGTTATCTCCTGCGCCTCTTCGTCAGAGATCTCCACCGTGCGGCCGAACTTGTCCTCGAAGTACTCCTCAAAGGCCATGATTAGTTCCACCAGATCGAGCGAGTCCGCCTCAAGGTGCTCCCTGAAGTTCGCCTCCGGCACTACCTTCTCCTCCGGCACGCCCAGTTGCTCGACGATGATCCCCTTGACCACGGAGAAGACGTCTCCCTCACGCCCTTCGGCCATTGCCTTCACCCCCTCATTCCTCTCGGTCTACTCTCGTTTTCTCTTCCTTGACGCCTGTCAGTATAGCAGTATCTCGGGCCATAGTCAAGCTTGACAACGACTCACGTCAAGCTGATAATAAAACAAACCTCCTCAATACTACAAGAACACTCTGAACTCCTGGGAGTTACGAGGGAGCCCTAATGCACGAGCAGCGGAAGCTCGACCACCTCCGCATTTGCCTGGATAAGAGCCCTCAGTCCACCCTGACCACCGGTTTCGAGAGGTATCGCTTCGTGCACCAGGCTCTGCCCGAAGTCGATCTTGAGGCAGTAGACCTGTCATGCCAACTCCTGGGCAAGAGCCTGAGAGCTCCTCTCATCATCTCCTGCATGACCGGCGGAACGGCCGAAGCTGAGCACGTCAATCTCAGCCTGGCCGAAGCTGCCCAACAACTGGGACTAGCCATGGGAGTCGGGTCGCAACGAGCGGCGCTAGAGGACTCGTCCCTTGCCTACACGTATCAGGTGCGCAAGGTGGCACCCGACATCCTGTTGCTGGCCAACCTGGGCGCGGTGCAGCTCAACTATGGGTACGGCGCCGAGGACTGCCAGCGGGCCGTGGAAATGATCCACGCCGACGCTCTGGTCCTGCACCTGAACCCCCTGCAGGAGTGCTTGCAGAGCGGGGGAAACACCAACTTCTCATCGCTGGTGAAGAGGGTCGAGGAGGTCTGCTACCACCTGCCGGTGCCTGTGGTGGTGAAGGAAGTAGGATGGGGGATCTCAACCAGGGTGGCAGAGATGCTCAAGGGCGCTGGCGTGGCCGCCATCGATGTCGCGGGGGCTGGCGGGACCTCCTGGAGCGCTGTGGAGCAGCGTAGGGCGGAGGACCAACAGTCTGACAGTATTGCTGAGGCCTTCAGCATCTGGGGCATACCCACTGCTGAGTCCATCGCCATGGTAAGGGCAGCTGCCCCAGACGTGACAGTCATCGGCAGCGGTGGGATACGCTCGGGTATCGACGTGGCCAAGGCCTTAGCCCTCGGAGCCCACGCGGCGGGGATAGCCACACCCTTGCTGTCTCCGGCAACCATCGGGGCCGGAGCGGTAGCGTCCAAGCTGGGAGAGACTTTGGAGGAGCTGCGCATCGCCATGTTCTGCATAGGTGTCAGCGACCTGGACTCATTGCGAGACACCCCCCTATTGCACAGAGTCGATCGGATGTAGATGGGGGTGATGGTCTTCGAGAACCTGGGCGGGTATCTGGACGCCGTCGAGTCCTTGATGAGGGAATCGGTGGCGGTTTTCGAGGAATCGTTTGCGCCCTACTACGGCATGATCTCCTACCACTTGGGCTGGGTGAGTCAAGACTTCTCGCCCAGCGAGCAGGACGCAGGCAAGCGCCTCCGCCCCTTGCTGTGTCTGCTCTCCTGTGAGGCCTGTGGCGGGGACTGGCACG
>DATEXS010000264.1:0-6284 GCA_035256725.1 Anaerolineae bacterium | reverse complement strand
AAAAGGAGCGGCAGCGGTTGGCCGAGATGCTGGAGGGGGTGCCGGACGACGAGCCTCGGTTGCTCCTGGTTCACAACCCCGACTTCACGGAGATGCTCCCTGCAGGGCGCATCGATCTGGCCCTCTGTGGCCACACCCACGGCGGGCAGGTACGCTTGCCGCTTGTAGGTGCTCCCGTGGTACCCTCCTTCTTTGGCAACAAGTATGCCCACGGGCTTGTGCAGGGACCCAGCACTCTGGTCTACGTGAATCGGGGTATCGGCCTCATACCGCCAGCGGTGCGGTTCAACTGCCGGCCGGAGGTGACTCTGGTGTGTTTGCGTGTGTACGGTTTGACGCTTGGCGAACGCTCTGCGTATGGCGCAGCCCGCTTGCAGGTCAGCGGCCACTAGTCAGCAGTGTTGGTCCCTCAGCCCAGTGGCGGCATTTGCTGTGCTCCAACGTTGTGATTCCCTCCGATATGATGCACAATTGCCGTATGTCGGACAACCGCCGGGTTGACCGGGACGATGAAGGAGCCCACATAACGTGCACAACGAGAAGGTGATGGATCATTTCACGAACCCCCGCAACGTGGGTTCCATTGAGGATGCCAGTTGCATAGGAAACGCTGGGAACCCCGCCGATGGGGATACCATCCGCCTCTATCTGAAGATCGAAGAAAACAGGATTGTGGACGCCAAGATCAAAGTCTTTGGTTGTCCCACCGCCATCGCCGCCGCCAGTGCACTGACGGAGCTGGTCATGGGCAAGACACTCGACGAGGCCCTGGCGGTGCGCAACGAGGACGTGTCGGCGGCCCTGGGTGGATTACCGGAGGGTAAACTCCACTGCTCTGTGCTGGCTGAGGCTGTCCTGGGAGACGCCATCGCTCAATACAGGGGCGACACATAGCATAGCTGCCTGGGCTGGCTTTCCACATGCGCGGAGAGAAGTAGGGGCGACCCGCCGGGTCGCCCCTACAGGCACACCAAGCGTTGTGGCCCCTTGTCGACTCTCTGGGGTGGGTACTCCTGATCACAGAACCACCCATCTGTATTGATGGTTTGCCGTATCAACTCGGGATAGAGGCGCTCTTTTTCGGCCCACGACTCACTGTGGGCCGACCTCTTTTTCGCCGGGGAGAGCATATCCGTCCCAATCCTGCCCGGGCGAGCAGCGCCGACGCTTCACCTCCAGTTTGACAAAGGGTCGACTATCGGTTACAATGTCTACGTATAATATTTCATTACCCGCCATATGCCCTGCGGTGCCTGATGGGGCGCGATGACGAGTTGGTGGGTGTGTATGACGGAGTGGGCAGTGGAAGACGTGCTCGTGGGCTATGGCGGGTACCTGTCGGCCTCCGGATTGTCGGCCAGCACGGTCAAGAGTTATGTCGCAGACCTGAAGGATCTGGGGTCCTGGTTGCGTGAGCACGACAGCGGATCTCCGGTGGCCGCTACCGAGAACGACCTCCGCGCCTATTGCCGATACCTGGTCGCCGCCAAGGACCATCCGCCAGCCACTGTCAACCGGCGGCTCCAGGCCATGCGCAAGTTCTTCAGGTACGCTTTGGACAGAGGTTTGATCCAGGAAGATCCCTCTTCCGGGATCAAGTTGCTTCCCCAGTCCCGGACGGACGGCAGGAGGGCCCTGGAGCCCTCGGAGATTGAAGGCCTTCTGGAGGCGATCAGACAACGGGGCTCGCGGCTGGCGCAACGGGACTACGCCATCATCCAGCTTATGCTCCAGACTGGTATCAGAGTAGGCGAGTTAACCAGGCTGAGGCTGCCTGATGTTCGGCTGTCCGCACAGAAGGGCTCCCTGATAGTCAGAGCGGAGGGCACATCCGGCGAGCGAGAGATACCGCTGAATAGCTCAGTTCGGAAGGCGATTCACTCTTACCTGTCGGAACGTCCTCGTGGGAAAGAAGACCACCTTTTCCTCAGCGTCAAGGGCGAGCCATTGTCCGCACGCTCCGTTCAGCGGCTGGTGAACACCTATGCCGAGGTTGCGGGCCTGAGCGACGTTTCCACCTATGCTTTGCGGCATACATTCGGTCAGCAACTGCTCAGGGACACCGGCGATCTGTCGGTGGTGGCTAGACTGATGGGTCATAAGCGGCTGGAGAGTGCCATCAAGTATGTCGTGCCTGGCCAGGAGGACCTCACGGAGGTAGCTGAGAAGAGTTCCCTCAACGTGTACTAGGCGGAGGACAACCTGGGCGGGGGAGACGCCGGGGCACTTTGGAGGGGCGCGCGAAAGGCGGGGGACTAACGGGGATATGACGTCTGGCGGCGGCGAAGCTACACAGAGGTCAGGAGAAGGGATCCAACTACACTGGCCGGTGCCGAGATGGCAGCTATGGAGAGGCAGGGCGAGATGGGAGAATTCAAGATAGGTGACACGATACTGCACCCCGTCTACGGTGCAGGTGAGTTGGTCTCTATCGAGAAGCACGGAACGGACGGAAACACCGCAGAGTACTACGTGATCGAGCTGCTTAAAGGCACGGGACGCCTGCTGAGCCCGGTGGAGAAGTCGGACGAGCTGGGAATCAGAAAGCCTGTGGCGAAAACAGATCGCCGTGAACTGTCCAAGGTCTTCTCTGGACGCCCGAGGAAGCTATCGGAGGATTTCCGCAAGAGGCGGACGGTGATCGAACAGCGACTTAGGGACGGTAGTTTTGTGGAGGTTGGCCGGGTGGTGCGCGACCTGTGCTGGGTGGAGAACCAGGGACGATTTACCACCGGGGATCGTCGCTTGCTCAAGAGGGCTAAGGGTCTTCTGGCCAAGGAACTGGCTGCATCCGATGGCATCTCGGAGGAAGAGGCGATGGAGACGATAGAGGCAGCCCTGGAGGGAAAGCTGGCAGAGACTCCCAGCCAGACTGCCTAATACCTGGCTGCAGATGGGGGTCGCTTCCTTTGCCTCCTGGCTAATCCGCTTCGCTTCGGCTGCACCCGCTATCTCAGTCAAGATGTAGGGATAGCCTGAGGAGATCAGACTGGCTTGACTTGTGGTCGGCTTGACAGGCCCTGGTGATGAGAACAACGGACCTGAGGAGCAGTGTTGGGACGCGTGAGGCAAGAGCGCATACGGGGACGGAGGTGTCGAGGTTGAGGGAGTCGGTCGCAGAACAGACGATCACCGCCGAACAACTGGGTGTCAGGGACCTGCCTAAAGGCTGGAATGGCGCCTCGCTTGATCAGTTGGTGGCCAGTGCTCGGGAGCTAGTCAGGCAGAGCCAGTCGAGCGGTGGCTCTGGAGACCCCAGGCTGGCGGCTGCACTGAGGGTGCTGGAACTCAAGGAGAAGGCGGAAGCGAAGAAGAAGTAACCCCTGCCCTGGGCTGAACTGCGGTGAAGGGCAGCAGACACATGGGATACGCAGAAGAGCGCTCTTGTGCGACTGCCGCTAAGGGGGGGGTGAAGGAGTGGGGCCTAAACTATCGTTGGGAACCTCGGTGCGGGCAGGCCTCACTGCAGGCTTGACAGCCAGGCAACAGCATGTCAGCCCGGCCCGTCCGGCATGGTGAGAGAGGTGAAGATGCCGGCGTGGTCCGAGGCCCAGAGCCAGCCGCCTGCGGTCCGGAACGGGTGATCCAGAACCACCTGACAGTCCGCCACTCGCACCTCCTGCTGGGGGTCGGCGAGGAGAAACAGATAGTCTATCCGCTTCTCTAGCGGCTCTGTGGTGCCTGAGGTTAGGTCGCCCACACAACAGGTTAAGCCCTCGCTTTGCGGATTCGCCAGGCGGTAAATGTCTGCCGCGCGTTGGGTGATGAACTGAATCTGCGGCGAATCCTCAGTGGCGTTGAAGTCACCCGCGATGATGGCGAGGTCATGGACACCGGAGTTCACGAAGGTTATCAGCGAATCTGCCTGAGCCCGATTGACCTCCGGATCGCCGTTGGTGAGATGGGTGACGAAGACAGTCACGTCTCCCCAGGGAGTCGCGACTGTGACCTCCAGCACCATACGATGCTCGAAGAAGCCGGCGCGGGGCCGCAATTCCATAAAGGTCACCTCTTGAAGCGGATAGCGACTGAGGATCGCCTCCCCCTCTTCGAAGAGGATCGCCCACCGGTTGCCATTGGCCCTCAGGTAGGCATGGTTGAGTCCGGTCCGGTCAGCCAGGTAGCGCGCGGCGCTGCCGACCGGAGGAGCCCACGGCACCTCTTGCAGGCATACGATGTCGGCGTCGAGGCGCTCGATCTCACCGGCGATGACAGCAAGTCTCTCGGGCAGGTGGTGGAAGCGCGGGAAGCCGTGGAGCATGTTGAGGGACATAACCCTCAGCGGGCCGTCACGCCTGGGGTTGGCCGTAACGCACCCCTCAGGGCACCCTTCCACCCGGTTGCCCGGACGGCTAACGTTGAGTATCCAGCAGGCCAGTAGAAGCGCGGCAGCCGGGAACAGCCACCCATAGCGGCGGAGGCTGCGGGCCAGGCCCCGCTTCATCGGCAGGGCGGTTACCGGGACTGCCCACAGAATTGGAGGGCAGTGCTCAGCAAGATTCGGGCACAGGTCACCACGCTGTCCAGCTCCACGTACTCCACCAGGGCGTGCTTACCTTCTCCCCTGGGGCCGATGATGACTGTGGGTATGCCTGCTCGCTGCATCAGGGCCGCGTCGGTCCACATGAGGCCCGTGGCCCGTCCGGGCGCGTGACCCAGTTCGGCCCGGCAGGCGGTCTCCAGCGCGGTGAACAACGGGCCTTCCTCAGCCTGCCAGGGTGGGCGGATCATGGACAGGCGCCAGACCGCCCGGAATTGAGCGTCCTGCGCAGCGAGGTCGGACACCAAATCATCAAGCTCCCTCTCCACATCCTGCTGCGTCTCCGACGGTATCATGCGTCTTTCCAGCCGCAAGAGGCAGCGGTCGGGATAGCTGCTCCACTCGCGGCCGCCCTCGATGACGGAGGCGTGGAGGGACGGGTGCATCTGCTGTCCACCCAGAGGAGGGTGGAAGGTCCTGTCGCGCCGCAGGCGTTCGCGCAGTTTGTCCGCCCGACTGAGCAGATGTCCCATCTTGGTGATGGCGTCCACTCCTACGTCGGGCAGGCTTCCATGGGCTGCTACGCCCTCGGTCTCGATCTCCACCCAGGCGAAGCCCCCGTGGGCAACCCACAGATCGAGACCGGTGGGTTCGAGAATGACACATCCGTCAGCTTCGACGTCCTCCAGCAAGGCCTGGGTGCCCAGGCTGGCGTACTCCTCATCCGCCGCGCCCACCAGCACCAGGTCGCCCGCCAGGGATGCCCCGGAATCTGCCAGGGCAAGGAGTACTGAGAGGCCTGCGGCAAGCCCGCCTTTGGTGTCCCAGGCGCCACGCCCGTACAGTCTGCCATCCACCACGCGCGCAGAGAAAGGCCCTTCCATTCCCTCTACAGACACCGTATCCAGATGGGCGTTCAGGATCAAGGTCTTACCGTGGCCGGCGCCTGGTATCCGTCCCAAAACGTTGGGCCGTCCTGGTCTGACTTGCTGAAGCCTGGCTTCGACGCCTGCCTCATTGAGCGCCTTGCAGACAAAAGAGGCGATCTCCTCCTCTCCCTTTCCTCCCGGAACCAGGGAAGGATTCACTGAGTTGATCTGGACCAACTGGCGCAGGAGGTCGATGGTGCGCTGCGCCTCTACTCGGGGTGTCACTGCCACATCCGCTCTGCCCTGTGAAGAATCATGGCTTGCCGCGCCGGTTGGCCAGTTTCAGCAGGTCGGCCACCCTGTGGATCTCGATCAGGTTACTTTCGTGGGCCGTCTCCGTGCGCACACCCGCGGTGAAGAGCACGTTGTCCTCGTCGTCCAGGAGGCCTTTGTCAGCCAGAACCTGGCAAGCGTTGAGGATGATATCCTCGGTTTCAGCGTAGCGGAAGTAAACAGGCGTCACTCCGAACACCAACTCTAGTTGTCTCTTGACTACCTCGTCGCTGGCCACGGCGATGATGGGCTGTTTGGGCCGGAACCTGGCGATCATCCGGGCGGTGTATCCAGAGCGGGTCAGGGTGACTATCTTGTCCAGGGGCATGGAGCGCGCTATCACGTCGATGGAGCGACTGACTGTTTCCGAGATGTTGTAGAAACCATTGACCGTGATCTGCCCTTGGAGCACGGTCTCGGCTTCCAGGGCGATCTTGTTCATCATCTCTACGGCCCTCACCGGGTACTTGCCTATGGCAGTCTCCTCAGAGAGCATCACCGCGTCGCTCCCGTCCAGTATGGCATTCGCCACGTCGCTGGTCTCCGCCCTGGTCGGATTTGGTTTGTTCACCATAGACTCCAGCATCTGCGTGGCGATGATG
>DATEXS010000263.1:0-2847 GCA_035256725.1 Anaerolineae bacterium | reverse complement strand
CGGCGAGGCTGATCCGCGAACCACCGAGGGGAACTGTGGAACAAACACAGGGCGAACTCATCCTGGGGGGCTAGATCCAAGAGGAACTGCTCCGCCGCCCAGTCGGCCGCCTCCCACTTGGGTCCCGACATCGACCCCGAGTGATCGAGCAGCAGAATCACCTCGCGCGGCACACCCGATCCCTCCTTCTGGCTCGCTGCTGGAGCGACCAGGGCCAGAAAGTAGACCCAGTCCGACGAGGGGTCCTCATGAAGCATGACTTCAAGAGAAGCGTGCTGCTCCTCCTGGCACGGCCGCCACGACAGCACACAATCCCGGTCAGGGATCACTTCGCCTTGCGAAAGCTGCACCCGCATCGCGCCGTCAACCTCACTCAGCTCGAGTTCGTGGGTCTCGCTAGACACCGAACCAGCACCAACGAGGGTCAAGTCCAGCGAGAAGCAGTGGCCCGGGTCCCGCAGAAGAAGCAGCGGCTGCCCGTGGGCTTGCTGCGTAGTCGCCTCATCGCTGCGCACGTATCGTGGCGCAGTGGTCAGGGGCACCCTGAGCGACCATTCCTCACCCTCCGCCCGGGCGAGCTGCACGTAGGAGGTATCCACCTTCACGTCCTGGTCCGGCTGGATACCGGCCACCTGGAGGGTGAAGACCTCCGGCGATTCGCGAGTGGCCAGAGCAGCCTGCCGGCCCTCCTGTTTGGCCTTCTCGTACTCCTCCTCCGCCTCTTCGCGCTCCTTCAACTCGGCCTTGATTTCCACGTCACCGAAGGTGACCGTCACTCCGGTCACGGCCGCGTCGCCGGGCAGCGGAAAGCGGTAGACGGCCTCCAGAACCTTGTCCATCTGCTCCTTCGAATACCCATAGACCTGGGTCAGGTGCAACGAGGCCAGGGGACCGGCGATCTCGCCCCTCAACTCCGTTCTCTTGAGAGGTACAAAGAGGCGCGGCTGCTCCTCACCGGTTTTCGCACCGTTCGCCACCTCCAGCACGCCGATGCCCCCCGGCCTGGAGTTCTCATAGGCACCGCGATTAAACATGGCTACTCCTCCCCAACTCCCTTTTCACTTACACACCCCCCCACGAGTCCCTTCCACCAGCGCACAGATATGGTGCATGGCTACCTCGGGCGCGTCGAGCCCCAAGTGGCGCCGCCGCTCTTGGGCCCAGATCGTAAGAGGTGAATCTCTGATTGACGACCGGACCCCGGAGTCATCTCAACCCGCCGCTGGGGACCGCACTATATCCCTGCCCCATCAGCCAATGCCCGCGGAGTTGCTGCCGCCCGATCCCTGTGCTATAGTAGCCGCGAACAACTGTGGTTGCCAAAGCGCTACGACTCGCGGGCTCTGGCGCGCACCGAGGCTCTTCTTCCTTCAGGGCCGTAACAGATACTACCATGGCACGCACCAGTCGGCAAGCCAGATGGCGCAGCAGAAACCGGAGTGCGTCCAGGGTATTGGCACCTAGTCACAGAAGTCAAACCGCGCTTGAAAGTCCTATCCAGGGAGCCATACATGAACATACCTCAGAGAATACGAAACATAGCCCCACCGTTCATGGACGAGCTTGGAGGCCGTGTGGCAGCGTTGAGGCAGGAGGGTGCAGACGTTATCAACCTCGGTCAAGGAGTGCCCGGCTTCCCGCCAGTGGCGACTGCCCTCGAAGCGGCCCGCCAGGCCTTGGCAGAACCCACGACCCACGTCTACAGCGCCGATGCCGGGCTGCTCCCGCTGCGTGAAGCCCTAAGCGCGTGGCTGGCCCAACATAACGGGATAGAGGTTGATCCTGAGCAAGAGATCCTCATCACCGCCGGGGCCAACCAGGGCTTCGTGCTCGCGTTACTGACCCTCCTGGAGCCGGGCGACAAGGTGCTTCTGCCCTCACCCTTCTACTTCAACCACGAGATGAGTATCCGCATTGTGGGAGCCGTGCCCATCGAAGTGTCCCTGCGTGAAGAGACCGGCTTCCAACTGACCCTGGCAGACCTGGAGCCCTACCTCGAGGCGCAGCCCCGAGCGCTGGTCGTCGTCTCTCCCAACAACCCGACAGGCGCCGTCTACGACCTGCAGGAGTTGGGGCGGATCACCCGTGCTCTGGTCTCCAGAGGCGTGGTGATCATCTTGGACGAGACTTACCGGGCCTTTCTCTGCGACGATGCTCAACACTGCAGCCCAGGTTCGAGTCCCGAAGCTCGATCCCACGTGATCACCATTGGCAGTTTCTCCAAGACCTTCAGCCTGGCAGGCTGGCGCGTGGGCTACCTCATAGCCGAACCGGACTTCGTACAACAGGCGATCAAGGTCCAGGACTCCATGATCGTGTGCGCACCGGTCATCTCCCAGAGGGCTGCCCTGGGCGCGTTGCAGACACCCCGCGAGGAGTTAGCGCGACGCCGCAATATCCTCGCAGAACGGCGCCAACTGCTCGCCCAGCGGCTGGCAGAGATACCCCGCCTCCGCTGGCACCCCACCAGCGGTGCCTACTACGCCTTCGTGCGGGTGGAGGGTTGCACCGACTCGGCTGCGCTGGCCTGGGATCTCCTGGAGCGGGCCCACCTGGCGGTAGTCCCCGGCAGCTATTTCGGGCGAAACGGGGAAGGCTATCTACGCCTGTCCTACGGTTCAGTGGAAAGGTCGGAGCTGGACGAAGCATGCCGCAGGCTGGCCAAGTACTTCCAAGGGGCGCGTCCTTGACCCACCCGCATCCGAGGCCCCAGCCCGGCACGGGAACCCCCGGCCCATGGAGAGCGTCTTGTTGGTGAGGAGTTACAGCAAGAGGTAGAACCCGTGAATCGTCTTCTCGTCGTGTTCGCAGCTCTTGCAGTTGTCGCAGGCATATGGGTGTCGGCAT
>DATEXS010000262.1:0-5392 GCA_035256725.1 Anaerolineae bacterium | reverse complement strand
ATTCATGGGTATAATCGCGGGGCAGAGGACCTGGGCGGCGGGCCCGTGACGCCCTTTTCAGAGAGACGACGAAGCAGTCCAGCGGAGGTTCTTATGATCGGGGCCTTTTTTGACGTGGTGGGTACCATATACCGTGGAGCCTTTTGGAGAGACATCAGCGAGTACAATCGGGAGCACAAGCGCAACCGTCTCTGGGTCTGGGCTTATCTGATCTGGCACATGGCCGGCTGGCCTCTGAACCTGGCCGGGCTGCTCAGCGACAAGCGCTGGTACGGCGCCTGGGCCAGGGATATGGCCTGGCTCTTCCGCGGTCTCAGTGTGGAAGAAGGCCAAAAGCTCTTCGACTGGCTAGTCGAAGGACGGGTCAAGCCCAACCTGCGCATGGATGTGATGGAGATCCTCAAAGAACATCAGGCGCAGGGTCACGTGGTGGCCCTGGTATCCGGCAGCCCGCAGGAACTGCTGGACGTGATGGCCCCCCGCCTGGGCATCAATCACGCCATCGGCGCGCCCTTGGAGGTCAAGCAAGGCAAGTACACGGGCAAGATGAGCGGCTCCTTGACCATGAATGAGGGCAAGGTGGTCGCCCTCCAAGAGTGGGCGAATCAGAACGATCTCACCATCGACTGGGAGAATAGCTTCGCCTACGGCGATGGACGGGGCGACATAGATCTTCTAGAGTCGGTGGGCCACCCGGTGGCCGTGTACCCGGACGATGTGCTGAGAGGCGTGGCGAAGGAGCGGGGCTGGGAGGTCATGGGGGTGCGCGAGCCACGCACCTAGGGCACCCGGAACCAACTCACAGCGCAACTCCACGCTCGGCGATCGAGTAGGGGCGACCAGGCGGGTCGCCCCTACTTTTTCCACACGGTCCTTGCGGCGCTTACCTTTTTGAGGGGACTTCGGCTATAATTGTCGCAGACTGGGAACCGGCAGACGAAGAGATAAGGAGGTGCTGAATGATGGAGGATCTCAGAAGTGTCGTATCGGGGGCACGGGGGTCACTGGAGCAGTTGGTGGGCAAAATCCCTGGCTACCATGGCTACAAAGAGAAGGAGATGCGCCGGGAGGCCGACAAGCTCCTTCGGTTACACCTCTCACAGCGCTTTCAAGAGCAGAGGACAAAACTCTCCAATGTCCAGAACCACCTGGCCAGCGGGGGCAAGATCGAGGACCTGGGGCTGCTGGAGAGGGTGATGCTCCAGCTTCAGTTGCTCATTGACCGGCTGAAAGTGGCCGAGTACGGATACGCTGGTCTCTTCGACGCAGTGAGGATCAAGGAGGAGCACCTGGACGCCCTCTACCTCTACGACAGCGCCCTGACTGGGTCGGTGAGTCAACTGGCCGAGAAGATGGACAGACTGGCCATCGAGGCCATGGGAGGGCAGGAGATCAGGACCACAGCCACCGATGCCTTGATGCTGCTGCAGGAGGTAAATACGACCCTTGATCGCAGGAGAGACGTGATCCTGGGGGTGGGCGAATCCCAGTAGGGGCAGCCCGCCGGGTCGCCTCTACTACACGCCAAACGGCGCTCATGGATCCGCGCCTGGTTCTGTCAGGCGCAAGAAGGAGGGACAAAAATGGCAAGAGTCTTCGACGTTATCGAGTATTTCGACGCTACCGGCCGGGAGATGGTGCACCGCATCCCCGAGCAGGGTTCTGGGGACTTCCGCATCGGCTCCCAGGTGATCGTGCGGGAGAGTCAGCAGGCGGTCTTCTTCCGCGATGGCAAGGCGCTGGACGTGTTTGGCCCGGGCCGGCATACCATCACCACCGCCAACGTTCCCCTGTTGGTGGACCTGATCGGCAAGGTCTTCAGCGGGGAGACGCCCTTCAAGGCCGAGGTGTACTTTGTCAACATGCGGGAGTTCGTGGATCAAAAGTGGGGGACCCCGGAGCCGGTCGCCCTGCGAGACACTGACCTGGGTATGGTTCGGGTCAGGGCTTTCGGCACCTATTCCATGCAGGTCAAGGATCCGCAGCTCTTCGTGAACAAAATCGTGGGCACGCAGGGGTTGTACTTCACCAACGACATCGACAACTTCCTGCGCAGCATGATCATCTCCAACCTGAGCGACATCCTGGGCGAGATTCGCAAGTCGCTCTTCGATCTGCCCAGCCTCTACAATGAGATCAGCGCCGGCACCAAGGCCAAGGCCCAGGACAACTTCAATACCCTGGGCATAGATCTGAAGACCCTCTTCGTCAGCAACATCTCACCCACGGAGGAGACCGCCAAGGCCATCGACGAGCGGGCCGCCATGGGGGCCATCGGCAATATGCAGGCCTACCTCCAGTTCAAGACGGCCAGGGCGGTGGAGCAGGCGGCCATGGCCAGCGGAGAGGGCGGCGGTGGCTTCGCCCAGATGGGTGCGGGCATGGGCGCCGGCGTAGGCATGGGGGCCATGATGGCAGGCATGATGGGCCAGGCCATGCAGGGCGGTGCGGCCGCTGTGGGCGGTGCCGCCGCGGCCACCATGGCCTGCCCGAGTTGCGGGAACCCCATCCCCGTCAACGCCAAGTTCTGCAACCATTGCGGGGCCAAGATCGGGCAGTCTATGATCTGCGCCAACTGCAAGGCCGACATCCCAGCCGGATCCAAGTTCTGTCCAAACTGCGGGAACCCTGTTGAGTGACAATCAAACCCTTGCGAAGGTTTGTAACCTTCGCAAGGGTGAATCGCAGACTCTAGAAAGAGGTGGAGACATGTCGGTAGTGAAGATCATCGAGCTGGTGGGGACCTCTCCCGATAGCTGGGAGGAGGCAACCAAGAACGCCATAGCCAAGGCGGCGGAGACCCTGCGCGGCATCACCGGTGCCAACGTGTTACGCCAGAACGTCGTGGTCGAGCACGGCAAGATCACCGAGTACCGCGTGGATGTGAAGGTCGCCTTCGTGGTGGAAGGGGACATCGACTAGCGGCAGGGCTAGCGTCCAGCAATCCTCCATGCACAAGCTGCGCAAGGGATGGAGCATCCTCACTTGGCGCCTGCGTGAGCAGGGGCTGAGGGTGACCTTCCTTTGGCTCAGCGATCATCTCCTTCGACTGCTGACGGGGATGTCTCCCCCTGCCACCAGTCGCATCGCGCCCAACCTGTACGTGGGAGGGCAGCACTATGGGCGCGGCCTGGGGCGTATGGCCCGCCTGGGCATCGGCGCCAGCCTGAGCCTGCGGCGGGAGGCGGATGACCAGGTTCGCGGTGTGGCGCTGGAGAAGCACCTCTGGCTCCCCACAACCGATGATGCTCCGCCGACCCTGGAGCAACTGGAGAGGGCCAGCAGCTTCATCGGGGAGGCCTTGGCCGAGGGGCGTGGAGTGTACGTGCACTGTATGAGCGGTGTCGGGCGCGCCGCGACCACCGCGGCCGCTTACCTGATCAGTACAGGGCTTACTGCCGATGAGGCCTGGGCCGCCATCCGTCGCGTACGGCCCTTCGTGCGGCCCAGCGAGGCCCAGCTTGCTATGCTCAGGGAGTTCCAGCGGAGCCACGGCGCACCTGGCCAGGTTTGACAACGCCGTGGCCTTGTGATATAGTGGCCCCAATCTTCGGGGTGGTCGAAATGCCTGCTGCGCGGACGAGGGGGAGCGGGTAGCTGGCCTGGACGAATCATCTCGCCCCCAACTCGTTTTCCCCATCAATCACTGCTGGGGTCTAGCCGTACCTGTTGCTTGTGCTGGGGGGATAGGTTCTCCCCCAGCACATGAAAGGAGGAAAAGTATGAGCAGCAGTCGACGCGTCTTTACACTACTATGTGGCGTCCTCCTGGTCTCTGCGATGGTCCTGGCCGCCTGTGGGGAGGCTACCGCCAAGCTGGTGGAAGGCGGTCCCGGGGCCTGGGTCGGAGGCCCACCGGACGGCAGCGAGGTGCCGATCGGCGAGGTAACGGTCATGTGCCACGCCTTCGCCCGAGGGGGAGTCAGCCAGATCGAATTGTACGTCAATGGCTCCTTCGCCAATCGGGCTGCTAGTTCGGATCCCGGGAACGAGTACTTCACCGCCAGCCTCACGTTCGAGACCACGGGTCCAGGCACTTACGTGGTCCATTGCCGCACCTATGGCCAGGAAGGCGCCATGGTCCAGTCGGACCCGGTGACCTTGAGGGTGACTGGCGAGGAACCCACACCAACCACTGCGGCGGAGATCCCGACGGCCACGCCGACTCCCACCGAGCCGGTGCCCACGGCCACTGTGCCGCCACCGCCACCCACGGGGACGCAAATCCCTCCCACCGTCACCCGTATACCGCCCACATCCACCCCCATCCCACCGACCTCAACCCCGCGGGCGCCCACCGCGACCCCGCAGCCAGTGAGGATCTCTTCCTTTGAGGTTAGCCGCAGCCAGATCACCAAGGGTGAGTGTGTGCGCTTCACCTGGCAAGTGGCGGGCGCCCCTACGGCCATCTACTTCGATGGCGAGGGAGTGGGCAATGCTCCTGACTTCAGGGACAAGTGCCCCCCGGCCACCAAGGAGTTTGAGCTGAGGGCTGAGGGGTATGGAGGGCCGGTCACGAAGAGGCTGACGGTGGTGGTGATCCAGCCCAGTCCCACGCCATCAGACTACACGGGCCCCAGCATTGTATGGAAGAACCAGATCACGGATGACGGTATCACCAGCCCTGTCTGGTGCGGCCAATATTGCTCTCCGTATTGCGGCTATATTGACGTAAACGCTATTGTCACCGACCCATCGGGCGTGAGCTCTGTGGACCTGTATTGCCGTATTGGTGAGGGAGCTGAGGCTTGGTGCGCTGCCTTCACCAAGGGCCGGAGTGACTTATGGACAGCACGCTATACGCCCAACCTGGGGTCCGGGAAATACTCCTACCGAATAAGAGCGGTTGACGATTCCCCGAACTCAAATATCTCTTGGTGGGAGAGCGGGCAGTTTGACGTGTCATCGTGTATCGGCTAGGTCTTGAGCCGCGCTGTGCTGCTGTGTTGGTCGCTGGATCGCGAGGCGAGGCATGGATGCGGCGCAGGCACCCCGGTGTCGGGTCAGAGGGTTTGCGGCGAGCCTTATGAACCCCAAGCGTTGGGGACGAGGGTGGTCGAAGCTGCAAGCCAATGGTCGCTGGGCGATGTGGTCGCCAGTTGAGGGAGGAGAAAGGAGATAGCAGATGAGCGGCAGGACGATAGCGAGCGTGGTTGCCTTGGTCCTGGCCCTGGTCTTGGTGCTTGGGGCGACTGGTTGTTGCTCACTACTGGAGGGGACGCCTGCAGAAGCAGAGGAGGCCGGGCCGACGATCCTCATTGATAGCCCCAGCCAGGGCGATGAGGTCACCGTGGGCGAGGAGGTGCAGGTCTTCGCCACGGGACAGGATGCCAACAAGATTGCGCGCATGGAACTGTGGGTTGACGGAAGTTTGGTCCAATCCCAGGCCAGCG
>DATEXS010000261.1:0-3415 GCA_035256725.1 Anaerolineae bacterium | reverse complement strand
GTCCTGCAGCACGGCATCCTCTTTCAGCAGGAACAGGAAGAAGCGACGAATGCAGGTCAGGCGCTTTCTCTGGGTGCTGTGCGAGAGCAGTTTCTCGCCGTGAGTCTCGAACGACAACTCCAGCCGGTAGTCGGCGACGATTGTCACGTCGCACCTTGAACTGACAGAGGAGGGGCCGGCTTTCTCGCATTCGTCGGGATAGAAGAAACACAGTCTCAGATTTAGCTGACCGATAAAGGGAAGGGGTAGCAGCGCTCGGCAGAGCTCTCCGCTACCCCCATCAAAGACCAGGTGTGGCTACCTGATACTCCCTTTGTCGGTCGACATGCCCGCCTTATTGAGTCAGGGGAAACACTACCCCTGGCCACGTCCACCGCGATGCCCTCGTTGCGGAGGGGCACGTCTGTGGGGACATGGATATGTCCCTCGATACTTCGACACTCTGGTGGAGCCGGTGTGGGTGAAACGCTGGAGATGCCCGGAGTGCCGCGCAGTGCACACGCTGCGACCTGAAACACACTGGAGGAGATTCTGGGCGCCGTGGGCACTGATCATCGTCAGCCTGCGCGGCAAGCTGGGAGGCCAACTCTGGGGACACGAGTTTCCCCGTCAACGCCAGCAGTACTGGTGGCAGGGATTCCTTCGACAGAGCCGGATGGGAGGAACGCCGCGCGAGCTGGCCGCTTTGCTGCGTGAGGGCATCATCGTTGCCACGCATTCCCTCAGCGACCGCGCGATCACGCCTTGGCCGCTGCCTCCCCACCCAAGCCTTGCGGTGACAGGACCTCCTTGCCAGCCGTAGAGTGCCCCGGCAAGGAGGAGGCGATGGACAAAGAAATGCAGGAGCGCATCGCGCTGTTTCGCTTCGGGCTGATCAGCTCCCTGGTCAGCCACAAAGGACTCAGTCGTGGGGAGCAGGAGCAGCGCATTCGCCAGATCACCTCACGTACCTGGCAGATCCCCGGATCCCCTCGCAGCTCGATTGCCCGCACGACTCTGCTTCGATGGCTGGCGGTATATCAGCAGTCCGGCTGCCAGGTGGAATCCCTGAAGCCCCATCCTCGCGCAGACCGAGGGTGCTCCCGTGTGATGGACGGGGAGACGGAGGGTGCGCTGGTAGCCCTGCGCCGCGAGATGCCCGCAGTGAGTCTGCCCGTCCTGGTGAAGATGGCCCGTTCGCGGCGCATCATTCCCGCCGACCGTACCCCCTCCAAGGACAGCCTGTATCGGTTGTTCAGGCGTCACGGCCTGGACAAGGACCTGCGCCTGCCCACCGACCGCAGACGGTTCGAGACCGAGTTGGTCAATGACCTGTGGCAGAGCGACTGCATGCACGGTCCCCGTGTTATCCATGAGGGCAAGCTGAGAAAAAGCTTCCTGTTCGCCATCATCGATGATCACTCACGACTGATCCCCCACGCCCAGTTCTACCTCGCCGAGAACCTCGAGAGTTTTCGCGATTGCCTGCTGCAGGCACTGGAGAAGCGCGGACTACCCCGCAGGTTATACGCAGACAACGGCAGTTCCTTTCGCTCCAACAGGTTGAAGTACGCCTGCGCACGCTTGGGGGTGGCCCTCCTGCACTCCGCCCCCTACACCCCCGAAGGCCGCGGGAAAATTGAGCGCTTCTTCCGCACCGTGCGCATGCAGCTCATCCCCCTGCTCGCGGAGAATCTCAGCCTGGAGAAACTCAACGAACAACTTCATGCCTGGATCGACGGGGACTACCACCAGAGGATCCATTCCACGACCGGCCAGACTCCCTTGGAGCGTTACCTCGCGCATCTGTCCCTGCTTCGCAGTGCACCCAAGGACGTGCACGACTATTTCCGGGTGGTCGTGCGGCGCAAAGTCGACAAAGATCGCACCGTCACGCTGAATGGCAAACTTTTCGAGGCGCCCGTCGGCCTCATCGGCAAGTACGTCATGCTGCTCTACCATCCTCACGATCCTCTGCGAATTGAAGTGCTGCTCGAGGAGCAGCCTCAGGGATTTCTTATCCCGCTGAATGGAGGGGTCAACAGCCGCGTGCGTCGTGTCGCTCGACAGAGCTCCGAGTTGGTGGCCCCGCAGGGGGCGCCGGTTTCCCCTCCGTATCGCGGCGGCAGTCTGTTTCGGAAAGGCAGCAGCTCATGATCTCTCTCACCCATGCCTGGGGCTTCTCCCACGAACCTTTCGCGCAGGACATCCCCCTGAAGAACCTCTACCCCTTGCCGGGGCTGGAATCCTTTCAACAGCGCTTCGCCTACGCGGTGGCCCACAACCTCACCACCGTCATCACCGGGGAGGTCGGCTCGGGCAAGAGCACCTCGCTTCGCGCGGCCGCCGCGACGTTGCACCCCACCCAGTACCGCCTGCTGCCTCTGATCGCCACCACGGGTAGCCTCCTGGAGTTGCTGCGCCAGATCTGTTTCCTCCTTGGCGATCCTCCCGCCTCCAACTCCGCCGCCAAAATGCTGGCTCTGATCCGTGGGCTTCTCACCGACATCACCAGCAAGAAACAGGTCCCCCTCCTGCTCATCGACGAGGCGCACATGCTGCGCCTGGATGTCTTCGCTCAACTGCATACCCTCACCCAACTTGATTACGATGCCCATACCCTCATGCCCATGGTCTTGAGCGGGCAGACCTCTCTCATCGACAAGCTGCTCTTCCACACCTCGCGTCCCTTCGCCTCGCGCGTGGTCGGGCGCAGCCACATGGAGGCCCTGCAGCGCGATCACATGGCCGCCTACCTCGCCCACCATCTCTCGATCGTCGGCGGCTCCCCAGAGCTTTTCGCCGAGGATGCGGTGACCGCAATCCATCAAAGCTCGGGAGGACTCCTTCGTCGGGCGGGATACCTGGCACGGGGCGCACTGCTTGCGGCTGCAGAAGAGAAATGCCCCACCGTCACCGCCGCGCATGTTCGGCTTGCGGTCACCGAGATCCTCTGATGCAACCGCAAGGGGCCAAGGAGTCAATGCTCGCTCTGGCTTCCGCCGTCGGACCCTTCACCTCGTGGCTGGCAGAGAGGCTGTGGATACAGGCTGCCCGCGCGGCCGGCTGGGATTGCCAGCAGTTGCTCTGCCTGGCACGCTCCTTCTCACCTCCACGCCTGGAGGCTGCCATTGCGCGGCTGATGTATTACGGCGTCGAAGATCTCGCGTCTCTGCGCTTCATTTTGGAGCAAGACCTCGACCAGGCAGCTCGCCGATACGACGCGGACCTTGATGGCCAACTCCATCTCCCCCTCGAGAGCCCCCGGTTTTGATGCCCTTCAGTCAAATGAATGTGCGATCCCATTTATTGAGAGAATCTCAGTCCAAATTATGTGCGAGGTGACACCGGGTTGCCGAAAGCCAGCACATTCTCACGCCGCTCAACGAAACCCCCCTCCAGAAGCCGGCTCAGCTGGGCCCTGACCTTCACGGGA
>DATEXS010000260.1:0-2741 GCA_035256725.1 Anaerolineae bacterium | reverse complement strand
CCTCTGCTCAAAGACCTGCCGGAGAGCGAACGTCCTCGGGAGCGACTTCAGGCCTACGGCCCAGGTTCCCTATCCACGTCCGAGTTGCTGGCTATCCTCCTCCGGACCGGCACCAGATCCGAGAGCGTGATCAACCTGGGTAGCCGCCTCCTGGCCCAATTCCACGGTCTCGCGGGCATCGCCCGGGCAAGCTTCGCCGACCTGTGCGAGGTTCGTGGATTGGGTCTGGCCAAGGCGGCTCAGATCAAGGCCGCCCTGGAACTGGGGAAGCGACTGATGGTGGCCTCCCCTGAAGAGCGCCCCCAGGTCAAGTCACCGACAGACGTGGCCAACCTGCTGATGCTGGAGATGGGCTTCCTGGAGCAGGAGCACCTCAGGGTGGTCCTGCTGGACACCAAGAACCACGTCCTGGGCATGCCCACCATCTACGTGGGAAGCCTCAATACTTCCGTGATGCGCGTCGGGGAGTTGTTCCGGGAGGCTGTAAGGTCCAACTCTGCCGCCGTGATCGTGGTCCACAACCACCCCTCGGGCGACCCCACACCCTCGCCGGAGGACGTGAGCATCACCCGACAGATCGTAGAGGCGGGGAAGTTGCTGGACGTGGAGGTGCTGGACCACCTGATCATCGGCCAGCAGAGGTACGTGAGTCTCAAGGAACGAGGGTTAGGTTTCACCTAGGGGAGAACGGGCGGTTACTCACCGACCGCGGGCGGCGTCGTCGGCATCCTCCTTCACACGACGGCTCCGGCGACCTCGCTCCTCGATCACCCCCGAGGCGTGCTCACGCTCGTCTCTGCACCAGGGGCATTCGTCGCCTTCGTACTCAAGGTGACAGACGCGGCAAACCGTGAGTCGGGCTCTCCCGTCCTCAGCTTCTTTCTCCGACGTCAAGTCAGTGTTTCCGTTCACCCGTCGTACGACTCCATCATGGGAAAAGGGGAGGGGTGGGACCACAGGCGGACTACAGCCCGACCTTCTCCTCCCAGCGCTCGATGGCTGCGGCCGCGTTCTCCATGTGCGTGGCCCCGCTTTCCAGGTACGTGGCTGCTTCCGTGAGGGCGCCCAGGTTCATGTTCTGGCAGGCCGACTGGAGCAGTACAAAGCCCTGCTCCAGATCGTCGAGGGCCAGGTTCAACTCGTCGTAGGCCAGTTGCAGATCCTCGTCATGCACAGGTGGCGCACCCACCTGGTCCATACCCTGCTGCACCTCGGCCAGGGTGGACACCACCGCGTCCACCCCCGTGCAGATAGCCACGATGTTCCCTGCACCGCTCCCGATCCCCAGGTCGTCCAGCGCGGTCACCATCTCCTGCAGGGGCTCCGCGACCTCCTCCCTCAGTGCCATGGCATACTCCCACAGGGCCACCAGTTCGGGATCCACAAGGGCTGTGGGTATAGGCACTGAAGGTGTGGGCTGCTCTGGCGGTGGCGCACCCGGCTCCTCAGTGGCCGTAGCATCAGGCGGAGGTGACGCGGGCGGCACGACCAGGGTGTTGGTGGGGGTGGGTTCGGCGGGCGTCGCCGTGGCAGCCTCAGCGGAGGGCGTCTGTCCGGGTGGGGGAGTGGCCTCCTGCGCAGGGGTCTCCCCCGGTTCGACGTTGGTGGTCGCTGAAGGGACGGTACACCCTCCGATCACCAAGCAAGCGACCGCGAACAACACCAGGTAGGTTCGAATGCTCATTGGACTCTCGTTTCGTGGACAGCAGGAATGCGCACCCGAGCCTATTGTAGCCGCCCTGGCCGCCTGCGGCAACCCCTCTGAGACATCTCGATGTGACGTGGTACCCTCTCGCCATTGACTGTGCTCATCGGGAAGCGTAGAATGGGATAGTGTGACTGTCATATCTGCACCCCGGACCGAGCGATGAACGTCTGTGATACCCGCAGAGCGGGCAACCTCTCCCGCCGACAGTTTCTGAAGCTCTCCGCGCTGCTGGCAGGCGTGGCCGCCCTCAAGCCCCGAGGTGATCTGGTGGCGGCTCCCAGCCTGGGCAAGCCCAAGGTGGTCCACGTCTACTGTCAGCGGGCCACGGACTGGAACTTCGGTCCCGACTGGTGGGGCAACCACGTGATTCAGGGCGTGGTCAGCGAGATGGTGGACCGCGGCGTTATGGAGCTCACGGGCAGAAAGACCCGCGTAGACGCCTGGAGCGCGCTGATCCCCAACTACGTTCCAGGCCAGAGAGTTGCCATCAAGGCCAATTTCAACAACGCCTGGAGTGTGAACGACAGCGACAACGTCATCGACGCCACCATCGAGCCGGTGAACGCGGTCATCGCAGGCCTGAAAGAGATCGGAGTCGCCGCATCCGATATCTGGGTCTACGACGCCGTGAGAGCCATCCCCACACGCTTTCGAAATGGCTGCGACCACCCTGGCGTCCAGTTCTCCGGCGACTCGACCAGCAACCACCAGGGCTTCAGCACCACGCAGAAGGTCACCTTTCGGCCGCCGGCTGGCGGACCGTCCCTGGCTGCCCAGAGCATCAGCAATGTGCTGGTCAACGCTGACTACCTGATCAACCTACCCCTCATGAAGAAACACTGCTGCGCCTGGGTCACCCTCTCCTTCAAGAACCACTTCGGCAGCACCGAGAACTGTGCCGCCCTGCATGGCTACACCTTCCCCTACGAGGACGACTACACTCCGGCGTACAACCCCCTGGTGGACATCTATAAGAACCCGCATTTCGGGGCCAAGACTGTACTCACCATCGGGGACGGGCTCTACGGCAGCA
>DATEXS010000259.1:0-2599 GCA_035256725.1 Anaerolineae bacterium | reverse complement strand
ATCGGGCTGGCCAAGGGGAGCCACCGTGCCGAAAGTGGCATCATAGAGGGCGCCATTCAGCGGGTCCTTCGGCTCCTCAGAGGGACTATCGATCTTCTCCTGGATGAATCTGCCCAGGCGCCGGTCGATCTCCACCAGTTCTGGGTGAAGCTGGTGGTACTGCCCCTCCTCAGTGCTGCCCGGCACCAAGGCGTCTCGGGCGAACACGGTATCCCTCTCGTCGAAGCGCTCCAGCGGCCCGACCACGTCGTAGGTGGGTCGCTCCACCTCGTGTGCCATGTACACCTCCCGCCTCCTAATATAGGTTCGCCGTTTGCGCATGTCAACCCCATCCCGATATGCTATAATGCCGTTGAGACTGGCTAATTGAACCATCCGCTCAGTCATCCGCTCTCCAGGCTTAGACTGGGCAGACCATAGAAGGAGAACAGTGTGTATCAGAAGACGGTACTAGATCAGGGGCTGCGTGTCCTGACCTCTACCATGCCCCATACTCTCTCCGTGAGCGTGGGCTTCTTCATCGGCGTGGGATCGCGGTACGAGAGCGAGCAGGAGAATGGGATCACCCACTTCATCGAGCACATGCTCTTTAAGGGCACTGAAAAGAGGCCCACGGCCAGGGATATAGCCGTAGCCATCGAGGGCATTGGAGGTGTCTTCAACGCCAGCACAGGTCGCGAACTCACTACCTACTGGGCGAAAGTGGGTCAAGACCATTTCTCCGTGGCCCTGGACGTGTTAGCAGACATGCTTCTTCACTCCAAGCTGGAAGAGGTAGAACTGGAAAAAGAGCGAGGCGTGATCATCGAGGAGATCAACATGACTCTGGATCACCCCTCCGATTGGGTGCACCTGCTGGCGACCGAGCTCATCTGGCCAGATCATCCCTTGGGTCGCGACCAGGCCGGCACTAAGGAGACCGTCAGTGGCCTCACCAGACCGATGCTTCAGGACTACCTGCGACGCCACTACCAGCCAGCCAACGCCGTGCTGGCCGTAGCCGGCAACATAGAACACGACCGGGTTGTGGCCGAGGCCAGCG
Source organism: Anaerolineae bacterium (assembly GCA_035256725.1). GTDB lineage: Bacteria > Chloroflexota > Anaerolineae > UBA7937 > B3-Chlor > JAUVXJ01. The sequence continues at coordinate 1,557 of DATEXS010000259.1, read as the reverse complement.
CCCGACTCAGCGACTGGCAGCACAAGCCCGCCATCACCTACCTGCCCATGGAGCGGGAGCAAGAGGCCAGCAGGATCAGATTGGAGCATCGCCCCACCCAGCAGGCGCATCTGGCACTCCTGCTGCCAGCGATCTCTCGCTTCGATGACGACAAGTACAACCTCAGCCTGCTCGACACTATTCTCGGGCAGGGGATGAGCTCTCGCCTTTTCCTGGAGGTCCGAGAGAAGCGGGGGCTCGCCTACGCCGTGTACTCGTACGTCTCTCCCTATCTGGACACGGGCCTGCTAGGGGTGTATGCCGGGGTCGACGCCGACCGGATTGATGGAGCCCTGAGAGCCATCCTGGAGGAGCTGGACAAGGTGAGGCAAGAACCTGTCTCCGCAGAAGAACTCCAGAACGCCAAGGAGTTCACCAAGGGGCGGCTCCAACTCCAGATGGAGGACTCCTCCGCCGTAGCCTCGTGGATCGGCCGCCAGGAGGCCCTCGAAGAGAGAGTGCGCTCGTTGGACGAGGTCTTGTTGGAGATAGACGCGGTCACCGCCGCCGACATCCAGCGCGTCGGCCGCAGACTCTTTGAGCAGGACAAGCTCAACCTGGCCGTGGTGGGGCCTTACGACGAAAGCCAGGAGGAGCGTTTTGCCTCTTTGCTCACCCTCTGACCCACGACCCTTGCGAAGGTTGCTAGCCTTCGCAAGGGTGAGAATGACAGGGTAAGCTCAGAGTGGCGCCATTTCCCACGTAGCCAGAAGAGCCAACTTCGCCGGCAGGTGACAGTAACAGATGTCTCTCACGGTTCTGGATAGGCCGGAAATCCTGCGGGCAATCTTCCACCCCAGACGGGAGTACCCCCCCAGCCCCAGGGTAGCCGGTGCTCGTTTTCTCTCCATCGAGGTGGAGCCTCACGTCTCTCTGGGTGCTCGGCTCTTCCCCGCAAGCCGCCAAGCGCCGGCCATCCTCTACTGGCACGGCAATGGCGAGATCGCCGCTGACTACGACGGCCTTGCGCCCCTGTACACCCAAGCGGGCATTACGCTTCTGGTTGTGGACTACCGAGGCTACGGCACCAGTGACGGGTCCCCCACCTGCAGCAACCTTCTCTCCGATGCCGTCACCGTATTCGATGCTGTCCAGGAGATCTTCGAACGGCAGGCCCTCGCTCCCCTGCGCCTCTACGTCATGGGTCGTTCGCTTGGCAGCGCAGCCGCCATCGAGGTGGCCACTCGCGCGGCGGATGTTCTGGCGGGGCTCATCTTGGAAAGCGGCTTCGCCGACACCTTCGCCCTCCTCGCCCGGCTGGGGATCAGGCTGCAAGGGCTGCAGGAGTCGCAGGACGGCTTCAACGGTGCGGCGAAGATGGAGCTCATCAACATTCCCACCCTGGTCATCCACGGCGAGCAGGATGTCCTCATCCCTGCCCAGGACGGAGAGGAACTGTTCCGGCGCTCCGCAGCGCTGGACAAGAGACTGCTCCTTCTACCTGGAGCCGGCCACAACGACCTGCTGGTGATGGGCGGCCGGCAGTACATGGAGTCCATGGCCACCTTCGTCTTTGGT
>DATEXS010000258.1:0-2598 GCA_035256725.1 Anaerolineae bacterium | reverse complement strand
AGAGTTCTCCAGCAAGGGAGTAGGTGTCACCCTGGATGCGCTCAAGATCCTCGATACCTACGATCCCCTTCTCGCTCAGCAGATCAGAAATCCGCTGTGCCCTGTGCCCCAGCGCAAAGTCATAGGCCAGTATGTAAGGGTATTTGTCACTGACCACCTTGTTGTTGGCGGTGACGATGAAGCCCGTTGATGGATTGAGCAGACTGGGCAGCTCTTCAAAGGGGATGTAGCCCTCCCATTCGTATTCACCGCTCCAGCCAGGGACAGGTACGAGGCCGGTGTGCCCTTCCACACGGATGGGGATCAGGCCAGGGGCCTGGTATCCGATGTTGCCCTCTGTGTCAGCGTAGACGAAGTTCTGGGAGGGGACGGCCCACAGTTCAAGCGCAGTTCGGAACTCCTCCCAGTTGCTGGCGCGATCGAGCGAGAGCACGGCGTCGATCATCCGGTTAGGCTCCAACGCCGTCCAGCGGAAAGAGACCGCCTCCTCCAGATCCTCCACCACCGGAGTGATAATGGGACCGTGGCGCGTCACCTGGACGCGCTCGACAACGGGATCCTGGCCGGACACCTCGATCACTTCCTCGATAACTTCCATATCCTGCCACTGGCCCTGGTACTCGTACTGGTCGGGGTTCGCCGGGTTCAGCTTCTCGATGTACAGGTCCTGTACGTCGGGACCCAGATTGGTCACGCCCCAGGCGATGTGCTCGTTGTGCCCCACAATGACCCCGGGCACGCCGGGGAAAGAGTACCCCTCTAGATCGAAGTCGCCGCCCACCAGATGCACCTCATACCAGATGGAGGGCATTTGCAGCCCCAGGTGCATGTCGTTGGCCAGGAGGGGTTGTCCCGTGGCTGACTTACTCCCCGCAACCACCCAGTTGTTGCTGCCCAGTCCCGGTGACCCAGCCGCTAGCAGCTCCCTCAGCCCGGCTGAGACTCGCAGAAGTCCTTGCACGTCGAGGCTGGCATAGTCTCCCACTTCGGGAGGCACGATGAGCGGGGCGTCATCAGGATAGGGCGGGGCCAGCTCCGCAGCACCCTCCTCCCCTACTGCCTCGATGAGCTTGGCGCGCAGCAGTTCCGCCTCCCAGTTGCCCCCCAGGTCCCAGGCCATGACCTTGGCCCAGGCGATGCTATCGGCCGGCGTCCAGGGTTTGGGCTCGAACCCTAGGATGGTGAACTCCAACGGCAGGCTGCCCCGATGGCTGTCGATGAAGGCGTTGACGCCCGCGGAGTAGGCCTCCAGCATGGTCAGCGCCTCACCGCTGAGGAGGTCTGTCTCCTCCTCAGCCACGCGCCTCCAGCCCAGGGTCCGTATGAAACGGTCTGTATCCAGGGTGCCCTCACCCAGGACTTCCGACAGGGTGCCGCTGGCCACGCGCCGGTTAAACTCCATGTGCCACAGCCGGTCCTGGGCGGTCACGTATCCCTGGGCAAAGAACAGGTCCTCCGCGGTGTCGGCGTAGATGTGCGGCACGCCCCACTTGTCGCGGTGGACCTCCACGCTGGAGCGCAAGCCTGCCACCCGTACCGTGCCGTTGATGGTGGGGAAGGTCCGCCGCACGAACAGAGATCCACCTACGGTCGCGATCAGCACGACCGCGGCCAGGATACAGCCAACGACCACACCAAGAACGACCAGGACCCTGCGCATCGTCTTTCCTCCCTTTTCGCCCCGACTTGCCGGCCCATTCTACCTGCTTTCCCTACATCCTGTCAAAGGTCCTGGAAAGTGGATAATGTGACTCTTATTTGTTATAATTGAACTACAAGAGAGTTTCGACATTGTGTAGGGCATCTATCCGCCGATCGGAGGCGACATGAAGCGCATCCTGTTTGTTCTCCTTCTCACCATGCTCATAGTGGCGTGTTCGACACCGGCTTCCCCGGTGAGCCTACCTGCGCCTGAAACGGAGAGCGTTCCTGACACATCCCCACTGGACGAATCCACGCCCACCGTGGACAGCCCCGCCCCTTCTCCCTCCGCTACGCTAGACGGTGGGCAGACAGAGGAGCTCCCCTGGGGTATCGAACAGAAACATCCCGCTGACGTGGACAATAGCACCTTGCCTATCACCCCAGCGGAGGAACTGCATCGTACCGGTCGCACGCAGGAATACGACATCAACACCTACCGGCTGGTGATCGATGGGCTGGTGCAGAACCCGTTGAGCCTGAGCTACGAGGACATTCTAGCTCGTCCTCAGGTCACGGATTTGGTGCTGCTGATCTGCCCCGGGTTCTTCTGGGACAACGCGGAGTGGACGGGCACGCCTCTCAGCCTGATTCTTGATGAGGCAGGCGTATCACCTGAAGCGTCCCAGGTTCGCCTCGTGGCCGGGGACGGCTATTCCCAGACACTATCGCTGGAAGACGCGACGGCGGACGGGGTCTTCCTGGCCTACGAAGTGAACGGGGAGACTCTCCCGGCTGAACATGGATATCCCTTGAGGCTGGTGGTGCGCCACCAGTACGGGTCCAAGTGGGTCAAGTGGGTGGAGCGCATTGAAGTCATGGCGTAGGCGTGGCAGGAACACAACCATCTGCATCCGCGCGGCAATCGCGTCCCCTGCTGCGCCGGCATCACCATCA
>DATEXS010000257.1:0-15556 GCA_035256725.1 Anaerolineae bacterium | reverse complement strand
CTCCGACAGCCACGCAATTGCCCAGCGTGGCGCCGCCTGGGGCGGCGAGCGGTGGTGGAGGACTGGTGGTGGCCTTCTACTACACCTGGTATGGCCTGGACCAGTGGGCTCCGGGCAAGGTGCCCGACATCCCCGCCGTCCCGTATGCGTCCAAGGACCGCAGTACCATCCTCAGACACGTGGAGCAGGCTCAAGGTGCTGGCATAGATGCCTTTGCGGTGGCCTGGTATGGGCCCACGGTCCATAACAACCAGACGGAGACCAACTTCCGGACCATGCTGGAGGTGGCTGGCGAACGGGGATTCCGCTGCACTGTGGACTTCGAGACGCGTTCGGATTTCTACGGCAGCCAGGCGGACATCGTGGAGGCTCTGCGGTACCTCATCAACAACCATGCCGCGCACTCGGCGTTTCTTCGCTACCAGGGGAAGCCCGTTTTCTTCTTCTGGGCCGTGGGGCAAGTCTTCACGGGCCAGGGGCAGTCGGCCATCGACGCCTGGGCCTCCATCCGGCAGCAAGTGGACCCCCAGCACAACACGATATGGATCGCCGACGGCGCCAACATCGACTTCCTGCGGGTCTTCGACGGACACCACCTCTACAACATCACGTGGAGCCCCCCGGCCAACGTGCACAACACCTTGAGCACGTGGGGCGATCGGGTGCGGAACTACAGTTCCGAGCACGGAACCCGCAAGCTCTGGGCAGCGACGGTGATGCCCGGCTACAACGATCTGTGCATACAGGGGCGGACAGGGCGTTTCGCTCATGACCGACGGAGTGGCGCCTACTATCGCGAGACGTGGGAGGCGGCCATCAGTAGCGCTCCCGATCTGGTGGTGATCACCAGCTTCAACGAGTGGCTGGAAGGTACGCAGATAGAGCCTAGCGTGAGCTACGGCAACATCTATCTGGATCTGACCGCGGAGCTATCCGCGGCATACAAGAGAGGACAATAGCAGGGACCGGAACAGGTCTGCCGATATGGCGGAGATTGCGCTTCTTGTCTGAGCTACCCCACCGGCTGGTCCTGTTGCCCTGCACCCGTAGGGGTTGACCGAAGACGCTCGCCAGAGTGTTTGACAACTACCCTCAACTGTGATAATCTCGCACTAGCGTCTTGGCGGCATGCAGGCTTGCCTGTGGGGGTGTAATGGCAGGGGAAAGAGTCCTCGTTGTTGAAGACAGCCTCGATATTATGTCCTTCCTGGCGGAGGATATCCTGCCCTATCATGGTTACCAGGTGGTAACCGCTCAGAACGGCAAACAGGCGCTGGACAGGCTGTCCTCAGAAAGCCTCGACCTCCTGCTGGTCGATTTGGAACTGCCCGACATGTCCGGCATGGACATCGTCAGGACTGTGCAGGAGGGAGACGGCGAGATCCCCATCGTGTTGATGACCGCCTACGGCTCCGAGAGCATAGCCGTGGAGGCCTTCCGCCAGGGCGTCAGGGACTACATCATCAAGCCGTTCAGCACGGAGCAGGTCCTCGGCGTCATTGAGCGCACTCTGACGGAGACCCGACTCCGACGGGAGACAGTTGCCCTGACCGCGAGCCTCCAGCAGAGTGTGGAGCAGCTTACCATCCTCTCGGCAGTGGGCAAGTCTGTAGTCTCTCTGATGGACATAGAGGAACTACTGGGCCGCATCGTGGAGGCGGGCGTCTACGTCACCGGGGGGGAAGAAGGCTTTCTGCTGCTGGTGGATCCGGAGAGCGAGGACCTCTACTTGAGGGCGGGCAAGAACCTGGGCAGCCAGCAGGCGCAGGGTCTCAGACTCAAGGTCGACGATAGTCTGGCGGGGCGGGTGGTCCAGTCTGGGAAGCCAGTGCGGCGTGGAGGGAGGGGGACCGGACGGGACTTCAAGGTCAAGACGGGCTATCTGGTCAAATCCTTGCTCCACGTGCCCCTGCTGCTCAGAGGCAAGGTGATAGGCGTGCTGTCGGTGGACAACCAGGTCTCCGACGTGGAATTCACCGAAGAGGACCAGTACCTCCTGTCCACCCTGGCTGACTATGCTGCCATCAGCATCGAGAACGCCACTCTGTATGAGGAACTCCGGAAGAGAATGCAAGATTTAGAGCGTTCTCAGCAAGAGCTCATCGAATCTTCCAAGCTGGCCGCGGTGGGCACTCTGGCCGCAGGGGTCGCTCACGAGTTCAACAACCTGATGGCTGCTATCTCTGGTCACGCCGAATTGGGCTTGGTCTCCGATGACATGGACGAGATCAAACGGTCGCTCCAGGTAGTGGTTCAGACCGTGGACAGGGCCAAGCGAATCACCACCAACCTCCTCACCTTTGCCAGGAAACGAGAGCCTAGGATGGAGTTGGCCGACATCACACAGGCGGTTGGGAACCCTCTGGAGCTGATGCAGAGGGACCTGGAGAAGTCGGATATCAGACTGGTGCGCAAGTTCTCGGATGTCCCTGCCATCGTCTGTGACGCGGGACAGATCTCGCAGGTTTGCCTTAACCTTCTGACCAACGCTCGGGATGCGATGCTGCCGGATGGTGGCACCCTAACGGTGGAGATCAAGAGGGACGATCAGGACGTACTCATCGCCTTCACCGACACCGGCACCGGCATTCCCCCTCACATTCTGGACAATCTGTTCAAGCCTTTTGTTACGACAAAAGGGCCTTTGGGTGGCGGGGAGATGGCGGGCTCCGGTCTGGGGCTTTCGGTCTCGGATGGCATTATCAAGAACCATGGCGGCACCATCGACGTGGAAACGGAGCTGGGAAAAGGTTCCACCTTCACCATCCGCCTGCCCATCGAGCGTGCCAAAACCACAAGGACGCAGTGAGGCCATCACCTCGCTTGGCCGTTCCTCTGTTGCTGCTTGCCCTCGCGCTCCCCGGTTGGTTGCTGCCCGAAGCGCGCGTCCCCAGCAGGCAGGCTGGAGCCGCCTCGGCGGCTCTGGCTGGCGGTTCGTTGGAACACGAAGATGGGCTTCTCATCCTGCGCCTTAGCGGCAGTCCGTACGAGATCGGCTATCAGCACGGGTCTCTGCTTGCCGGCCAGATAAGGGCCAGGCTGCAGGACGAGATGCTGGTCGGAACTGTCTGGGAGTGCGGTGTCTCACATGCGCTGCTTCTCCGGCATGCTCGCCAGATCGATTCCGTCCTCCCCGCAGAGTACAGGGAGGAGCTGAGGGGCCTGGCGGATGGTGCGGGGATCTCCTACTCGCAGGCTCTGCTTTTGAATACAGCCGGTGACCTAGTCTCCCACCACTGGCCCCAAGCGAGTATTCGGGATCTTCTGCTTTCGTTGTCCCCTCGGTTTTGGCCGCATTTTGCTGCCTCGCGCAGAGTGGAAGGCGCTAGCGCATCCACCCAGGTGACGGCCCCAAATGAAGGGCGCGAACTGTCGTTGGGGGGCGCAGTGGCCGTCTTCGGGCTGGCCACCACTGACGGAGCACTGCTTCACGCCGCCTGGTTCGCCCACCCTTCGGTTCAGGACGACCTGGTGTTGGTGGTCTGCCGACCCGAGGCAGGCAACAGTTTTCTCGCGGTGGGCAGGCCAGGGGAGGTGGGTTTCCATGCGGGGGTGAACGAGGAGGGCATTTCTGTGACGGGCCTTGACTCCCCGTCCCAAGACGCGTCACTGGAGGGAATCCCCATAGCTGTGTTGCTTCGTGAAGGGTTGCAGTACGCGGGCGACATCCCGGCGATGCTGCGGATTCTGGGCGGCGCCGAGCGGACAACCGGGCACAATGTGGTCATCGGCGACGGCAAGAGACCCGATGCGCAGGCGGTGGAGTTCTCTGCCCATCTCATGGCCGTGTTCCCCGCGGAGAACGATCTGGTTACCAGGACCGAACACTACCTGGACGAGCGACTCGCCGAGACGCAGCTCGCTCTGCCCTGGTGGGAGGGGGACAGAAGTGAGCAGCAGATGGAGGCTCTGCTCACGGGCCTGAAGCCCAGGTACGGGCGGCTCGATCTTCCGGAGGTAGGTGGCTTGATATCAGGGTTGGCTGCGCCAGCGGAAGAGCGAAGCGCCGTCGCTGAGAACTCCGTATCGGGAATCATCCTGGATGGTAGCGAACCTGAGATTTGGGTGGTAACGGGCGCTGAAGGGGAACTCAGTCGCGGCGTCAGCCTGGATGAGGAGCCTTGACCTTCCCCTGCATGGACCAGGGACCGGCCCAGGTGATCTCCACGGTAGCCAGCTTGCCCTCCCAATCCTGGTCAGCGGGGAAGAAGACCAGTTTGTTGGTGCGGGTGCGCCCCCGCCATTTGTCCCTCTGCTTCTCCTCAACCAGGACCTCGACCTCTGAACTCAGCAACCGACGATTGATCTCGCTGGCGATCTGCTCCTGCGTTTCTTCGATCAGGCGACGGCGACGCTCCTTCTCGGACGGGGGGACATTGTCGTCCAGGCGCGCGGCGGGGGTGCCAGGCCTCGGTGAGTAGGCAGCGACGTGCACCACATCGAAGCGCTCCTCCTTGAGTAAATCGCAGGTGGCCTGAAAATGCTCCTCCGTTTCCCCGGGGAAGCCCACGATGATGTCCGTGGCCACTGCGACTTGAGGTACGCGATCCCGCAATCGGCGGACCAGGCGGTGGTACTGCTCCACGGTGTAACCCCTGACCATGCGCTTGAGAGTTAGGTCGTGGCCGGCCTGCACGGGCAGCTCGATGTGCTCGCACACCTTGTCCAGCCCGGCGACGGCGTCGATGATTCTGTCGCTCATATCGCGGGGGTGGGAGGTGAGGAACCGCGCACGCCAGAGGTCGTCTATCCCGTGGATGGCGCTGAGGAGGTCTGCCAGGTCGGGCTGGCCAGGCAGATCCTGGCCGTAGGCGTCCACATTCTGACCGAGAAGGGTCACCTCGCGTGCACCCCGTTCCACCAGACGATGAACCTCCTCAACGATCTCACTAACTGGACGGCTACGTTCTTTTCCTCTCCGCAGGCGCACGATGCAGTAGGTGCAGTGGTGGTTGCAGCCCTCCATCACTGGCACGTAGCAGCACACCGGAACCTCGTTCCTCGGTGACAGGTCCTGTTGGGGTCGAGGGACACCTCTTGCCTGCACGAAGCTTAGCAGACCCGCGACGTCCGACGGCCTCAGGAACAGATCGACGAAGGGGAATCTACGTTCCAGCGCCTGGTTGTCCTCTCCGACCAGGCAGCCCATGACCACTATCGAAGGCCGCTGGTTCCGGTGTTTGAGTGACTTCAGGGAATCCAGCCGGCCATATACCTTGTCCTCCGCGCTCTGGCGCACCACGCAGGTGTTCAAGACGATGAGATCAGCGTCTTCCGGCCTGGCTGCGGGCTGCCAGCCCAGGGAGTGCAGTTGCTCACCCGCACGCCAGGAATCGGCCTTGTTCATCTGGCAGCCGATGGTCCAGATGTGGTACCTCATGGCAATTCTCGATACAGGAAAAGGGCGACCTCTTTGCGGGCCAGATCACGATTGGTGTAGAAGTGGTCATCCACGCCGCAGACCTCGAAGCCCAGCTTAAGATAGAAACTCAGGGCTGGCCAGTTGGTGGCCTGAGTCTCGATCGAAATCGCCCTACACTGCTTCTCGATGGCAAACGCCTCCGCACTGCCCATCAGCTTGGTGCCAATCCCGCGGCGGCGGTGCTCTTCGTCCACCAACAGGTTCCAAACCTTGAGCACCCTGCGCCACGACTCCACTTGAGCATCTAGAAGGGCGACCAATCGCCCTGACTCTTCAGCCACCAACTGCAGGGCCTGCCTGCCCATACGGCATCGGATTTCATCTCTGTCCCTCGGCCCCACTATGCTAAGGCCCTGGCTACGGAAGGGCTTGGTTAGCCGTTCTGGGCGAAGCAAGAAGCCGACCTCGGCCCCTTGATCGGTCCTGCTTACACGGACATAGGTGTGAGATATGTAGTCTGCTCTGATCTCGTGCAGCCTGGGGATGTGATTCTCGGTGAGATTCTCGACTTCCACTGGACAAGCCGTGCTAGTTGTCAGCCTATTCATGGAGAGCTTTGAGCGTCACCAGTGCGTGGAGAGTCACCCACTTGCTCGGCTGACCAGGTTTTTCGAATTCGATCGGAAAGTCTCTTCTCACGGGGATCTGTCTCTCGGTTGGCCAGCGGCCAGACTCGTCTCGCTTGCCAAGCACGATCTCGAGCCCTTCCTGCATCCTCTGGTCATCCGGTGAGACGTTGGGAGCGATTAGCTCCAAGACCTCCAGCAGGTCGGTGCTGGCGAAGAGAGGCCGGGCGAACTCGAACCAACGCGTGCTGACCGTGCCGAACTCGCTATGATGCCGGTATAGGCCGTTGTCCAGGAAGAGGTCCACCGCGCGCTGCTGTGCGTCCAGCACTCGACCCGTTTGCTTCTCCTGTGGTAGGGCCTCGAAAGCCCTCAGCACCTTGGCCGTGGCCCAGAAGCAGGCATGGGTCTTCTTCACGCGCTCGTAACACAGCCATCCACCATCGTCCAGCTGGGTGCGGAGCAGGTAGTCCAGGGCTCTTTCCGTCCTCTCGTCGTCGCCGTACCCGAACCAGTGCAGAAAGCGCACGGCGTTGGCGGTGAAACAGGGAATGACCGCGCTGCGGCCGTTTTCGAGATTGTCGGAACTGAAGGCCCCATCTTCCATCTGGGCGTGGTCGAACAGGTACCCGATCGCCCTGTGGAGGCGCTCCTCGTTGCCGCAGAAGCCGAGATGCTCGAGGGTGATCAGGTGCTTGCTGACCCCATGGTAGGGCCTTTTATCCCTTCCCCAGTATCCCTCAGGCCGTTGCGCATCTAGGAGCCGCTGGACCGGTTCCGAACGGCCAACGGCTTTGCGGGCGGCCTGCACCTCGGGGTAATCCTCCGCTCTGTCCAGCAGCCACAGCAGCGCAAAGTACCGCACCGATGGATTGTCTTCCTGCAGCAACCACTCGGTTGAATCCTGATTCAACGAGTCCCTCCGGTCCTTCATGGAAACGTCTCTTCTGCCCATTTGGGGATCAGCTGCGCCGTCCGTCCAGGACCTTCTTGAGGAACTGACCGGTGTAGGAGTGGGGCAGCTGTTGCACCTGCTCAGGGGTGCCCTCGGCGATCACGCGGCCACCTTCGTCGCCGCCCTCTGGTCCCAGGTCTATGATCCAGTCGGCACACTTGATCACGTCCAGGTTGTGCTCGATGACGATGACCGTATTCCCAGCGTCCACCAGCTTGTTGAGCACTTCCAGCAGGTGCCGAATGTCCTCAAAGTGCAATCCAGTGGTCGGCTCGTCGAGGATGTAGAGGGTGCGTCCAGTGGCCCGCCTGGACAGCTCTCGAGCCAGCTTTATGCGCTGAGCTTCGCCCCCGGAGAGGGTTGTGGATGACTGGCCCAGCTTGATATACCCCAAACCCACATCCCATAGGGTCTTGAGCTTTCTACTGATGCGGGGGATCTTGTCGAAGAAATCCATCGCCTCCTCTACGGTCATCTCGAGGACTTCGGCGATGTTCTTCCCTCTGTATCTGACCTGAAGGGTCTCCCGATTGAAACGCTTGCCTTTGCAGACCTCGCAAGGGACATAGATATCGGGCAGGAAGTGCATCTCGATCTTGATGATGCCATCCCCCTGGCAGGCTTCGCATCGACCACCCTTGACGTTGAAAGAGAACCGGCCTGGCTTGTAGCCCCGCAGCTTGGCCTCGGGGAGGCTGGCGAAGAGATCCCTAATGTACGTGAAGAGGTTGGTATAGGTGCCCGGGTTGGAGCGAGGCGTGCGCCCGATGGGGGATTGATCGATGTTGATCACCTTATCCAGGTGCTCGATGCCCAGAACATCTTGGTGACGCCCGGCTCTGGACTTGGCCCGGTGCAGGGTCTGAGCCAGCCTTCTGTACAAGACATCCACGAGGAGAGTGCTCTTTCCCGAGCCAGAGACGCCGGTGATACAAATGAACCTGCCCAAGGGGATACAGACATCGATCTCCTTCAGGTTGTGCTCTGCTGCTTTCTCGATGACCAGGCTCTCGCCGTTGCCGGCGCGGCGGCTCCGAGGCAGGGGTATGCTGCGCCTACCTGATAGATACTGGCCGGTGATGGACTCGGGTTCCGCCATGATCTGGTCGATGCTACCCGCAGCCACCACGTAGCCACCGTGTTCGCCGGCCCCTGGCCCCAGGTCTACGATGTAGTCGGCGGAGCGCATGGTTTCCTCATCGTGCTCCACCACCAGCAGGGTGTTGCCCAGGTCTCGCATCTGCATCAGGGTGTCGATGAGCCGCCTGTTGTCCCTCTGATGCAGGCCGATGCTTGGCTCATCCAGGATGTACAGGACGCCCATCAACTGGGACCCGATCTGTGTGGCCAGGCGAAGCCTCTGGGCTTCCCCTCCTGCCAGCGTAGTGGCGGAACGATCCAGGGTCAGGTAGTCGAGGCCAACGTTGACCATGAAGCCCAGGCGCTCCCTGATCTCTTTGAGGATACTCTCACCAATGGCTAGGTGCCGCTCGGAGAGCACCTTGTGGACGGCTTCGAAGAAGCCCAGGGCCTGGCTGACAGACATCTCGGTGACCAGGTCTATGGATTTGTCAGCCACCGTCACAGCCAGACTCTCGGGCTTCAGCCTCTTTCCGCCGCAAGCGGGACAAGGATGGGTCGTCATGTAGCGCTCGATCTCTCCGCGCATGTACTCGGAACCGGTCTCTTTGTACCTTCTCTCCAGGTTGGGTATCACCCCCTCGTAGGTGGTGGCCCAGTTCCTGACCCTCCCTTGATGGTTCTTGTAGCGAACGGTGATCTCCTCGTCTCCGCTGCCGTACAGCAGCAGGTCGATCTGCTCTGGGGAGAGCTCCCGCATTGGGACCTCCGTGGAGAAGCCGAAGCGTTCCGCCACCGCCTTGACCAGCTGCCAGAAGTAAGACTCCGTGGTCGTGCGGCGGCTCCAGGGGTCGAGGGCACCCTCCTTCAGCGAGAGGCCCTTGTCGGGAATCACCAGATCCGGATCGATCTCCATCTTGGTGCCGATCCCCTGGCAGGTGGGACACGCGCCATGAGGGCTGTTGAAGGAGAAGGTGCGGGGCTCTATCTCGCCCAGGCTGATCCCGCAGTGGGCGCAGGCGAATTGCTCGGAGAAGACCAGGTCCTGGGGCGGATCGGTGGAAACATCGCTCACGACGACCAGACCGTCGCCTAGAGGCAGGGCGGTCTCTATGGAATCGGTTACGCGCGAACGCATAGGCTCCACTTCGCCGGGATCCTCGGGGATCATCAGGCGGTCAACCACAACCTCGATGGTGTGCTTCTTGTACCGCTCTAGCTCGATCTCCTCATCCACATCTCGAAGCTCGCCGTTGACCCTGACCCGAACATATCCGGCCTTGCGCACGTCCTCGATAATGCGTTGATGGTGGCCCTTGCGGTCCTTGACCAGGGGTGCCAGAACCAGAATCCTGGTGCCTGGGGTGAGTTCGAGAATGGAATCGACGATCTGCTCGGCAGACTGTTGCGAGATGACTCGCCCGCACTGGGGACAGTGGGGTATGCCGATGCGCGCGTACAGCAGCCGCAGGTAATCGTAGACCTCCGTCGCCGTGCCCACGGTGCTTCTGGGGTTGTGGCTCACCCCTCGCTGGTCTATGCTCACCGCTGGGGAGAGGCCCTCTATCTGGTCCACACTGGGCTTCTCCATCTGGCCCAGGAACTGGCGGGCGTAGGCCGAGAGGGACTCCACATACCGCCGCTGGCCTTCGGCGTAGATGGTATCGAAGGCCAGGCTGGACTTGCCGGAACCGGAGATGCCGGTGATGACCACGAATTTGTCCCGCGGTATCTCCAGGTTTATGTTCTTTAGATTGTGTTCTCTCGCCCCATGGATGATGATCTTATCCTGTGGCATTCATACCTCTGGGGAGGGTCGCGCCGACCGCCAGGTCAGACTTGTCTGACGCGCCTTGGCCTGTCCTCCCGTCTTATACGTTCCCACTCGGGGATCTCCTCGTCCTGGAGGGCCTGGCGCAGCTCGAAAATCTGGTCCCTGAGCATGGCCGCCTTCTCGAATTCCAGCTCAGCGGCCGCCGCTTTCATCTGCTTCTCCAGTTGTTCTACCAGGCGAGCCAGTTCGTCCTTGGGGAGGTCTGTGGCGATGACGTATTCGGCCTTCTCTTCAGCCACCGCCCGGACCTGATCGGTGAGGTCCTTGATAGCCTTCACGATGCTGCGCGGTTCAATACCGTGCTCTTCGTTGTATTCCATCTGGATCTGGCGACGCCGGTTGGTCTCCTCGATGGCTCGCTGCATGGAGTGGGTTATAGTGTCCGCATACATGATCGCCTGGCCGTTGATGTGTCTGGCTGCCCGCCCGACGGTCTGGACCAGGGCCTGCCCCGAGCGCAGGAAGCCCTCCTTGTCCGCGTCCAGGATAGCGACCAGAGACACCTCGGGCAGGTCCAGGCCCTCGCGCAGCAGGTTGATGCCTACGACCACGTCGTATGTGCCTGAACGCAGAGCGCGGAGTATCTCCACCCGTTCGATGGTCTGGATTTCCGAGTGCAGGTAGTGGACCTTCACCCCCATGTCAGCGAGGTAGTCAGCGAGGTCCTCAGCCATCCGCTTGGTCAGCGTGGTCACCAGCACTCGTTCGCCCCTGGCCACGCGCTCCTGTATCTGGTGATAGAGGTCGTCTATCTGTCCCTTGGTGGGTTTGACCACTATCTCCGGGTCTACCAGGCCGGTGGGTCTGATCACCTGATCCACTATCTGATCGCTGTGCTGCAGTTCGTAGGGACCGGGGGTAGCCGAGGTGTAGATGACCTGGTGGATGTACCGCTCAAACTCCTCGAACTTCAGCGGCCTGTTGTCCAGGGCCGATGGCAGGCGGAAGCCGTATTCTACCAGAGTCTGTTTTCTGGCCCGATCACCGTTGTACATCCCGTGGAGTTGGGGGATGGACATGTGGGACTCGTCGATGATCAACAGGAAGTCATCGGGGAAGTAGTCCAGCAACGTCCAGGGAGGGCTTCCCGCCGACCTCTGCGCCAAGGGGCGAGAGTAGTTCTCGATGCCGGCGCAGTACCCTATTTGCTGGAGCATCTCCAGATCGTAGTTGGTGCGGTGCTCCAGCCTTTGTGCCTCCAGCAGCTTGCCCGCATTTCTCAAGACCTCCAGCCGTTCTTCCAGCTCCTTCCGGATGTCCTGGATGGCGACCACCAACTTCTCTTCTGGGGTAATGAAGTGTTTGGCGGGGTAGACGTCAATCCGCTCTCTCTCCGCCAGGATCTCCCCCGTGAGGGTGTCCACCTCCACCAGGCGCTCGATCTCATCCCCCCAGAACTCGATGCGATAGGCGAACTCCTCATAAGCCGGCTGCACCTCCAGGGTGTCGCCCCGCACCCGGAACTTGCCCCTGCTCAGTTCGTAGTCGTTGCGCTCGTAGTGGATATCCACCAGGTGTCGCAGGACCTTATCTCGCTTGCACACCTCGCCCTTCTGGAGGGAGATGACCACCCGGCCATAATCTTCGGGGGAACCCAGACCGAAGATGCAGGAGACACTGGCCACGATAACCACGTCCCTGCGGCCCATCAAAGCCGAAGTGGCGGCAAGCCGCAGCCTGTCTAGCTCGTCGTTGATGTCGGCGTCTTTCTCGATGTAGGTGTCGGTCGAGGGCATGTAGGCCTCAGGCTGGTAGTAGTCATAGTAACTGACGAAGTACTCCACCGCGTTGTGGGGGAAGAAATCCTTAAACTCGGCATACAGCTGCGCAGCCAGGGTCTTGTTGTGGGCGATGACCAGGGTGGGTCGCTGGGTGGCCTGGATCACGTTGGCCATGCAGAAGGTCTTGCCGGTGCCAGTGGCGCCCAGCAGCGTCTGATGCCTGAATCCTTTTTTCAGCCCCTCCATTAGTTTCGCGATGGCCTGCGGCTGGTCGCCGGTGGGCTGGAAGTCTGTCACCAGAGCGAAGTCCGGCATTCTGGTTTCCCCCCAGAAATCGCGAGCTGACCCTAGCTCTGCTCGCACTTCGAAAAGATAGAACGAAAGTTCGACCCATTATTATACAACATCGGAGGTCGGTTGTGCAATTCGTTGACAGCCTAGAAACCTCAAAGTATAATTGCCCCGTCGAAGCGGGTTAGCGGTGCCTTTTCGCGTGTCAAAGGAGGTAGGATGGCGCTGTCGCTGATCGTCCATGGAGGCGCCTGGGACATCCCAGAGGAGTTGGAAGAGGAACACAGGCTCGGGTGCAGGGGTGCCCTATTAGAGGGCTGGGCAATCCTGCAAGAAGGGGGGCAGGCTCTTGACGCCGTGGAAACGGCCATCCGGACTATGGAGGACAACCCTGTTCTCAATGCCGGCACCGGTTGTGTATTGAACGCCGAGGGGAGGGCACAACTGGACGCCAGCATCGTGGAGGGAGCACAGCTAAGAGCCGGGGCCGTAGCCGCCGTGGAGACCATCAAGAACCCTATCTCCCTGGCCAGGCTGGTTCTGGAGAGCGAGAATGTCCTCTTGGTCGCTGATGGGGCCGTTCAGTTTGCCCGGGAAGCAGGGATGGAAGAGTGCGATAACGAGTCGCTGATCGTGGACAGGGAGCGCAGGCTGTGGGAGGCCTGGCGTAAGGAGAGCGCGCCCCAGTCAAAGGTGAGTTCGCTCAGGGGAGGCGGGGACACGGTGGGTGCCGTGGCCCTGGACAGCCAGGGCAACATCGCTGCGGGCGATTCCACCGGGGGAATGCGCTTCAAGCATGCGGGGCGGGTGGGAGATTCGCCCCTGGTTGGATGCGGCATCTACGCTGACAACCAGGCCGGAGGGGTAGCCTGCACCGGATGGGGCGAGGGCATCACCAGAGTGGTGATGGCCAAGACGGCCCTGGACCTGGTGAAGGCCGGCAAGTTGGTGCACGAGGCTGCCTCGCTGGCTGTGGAGATTCTCAGAGCGCGGGTGGGCGGTAGAGGCGGTCTGATCATGGTGGATCGCCTCGGCAATGTCAGCTATGCCTACACCACCGGTGCCCTGGCCCGCGCCTATATTCAGGAGGGTATGGACGAGCCGGTAGTTGGCACGTGAGCAACCCCGATTGTCTAGCGGTTGGATCGGGTAGAAGGGCGAGATGGGAAAAAGAATCGTCGATTTGCGGAGTGACACAGTAACCCTGCCCACCCCTGCCATGCGCGAGGCGATGTACGAGGCAGAGCTGGGTGACGACGTCATGGGCGAGGATCCCACGGTGAACCGGCTGGAGGCCCTCGCTGCCGACAAGGTGGGCAAGGAGGCGGCGCTGTTTGTTCCCAGTGGCACCATGGGCAACCTGGTGTCGGTCCTCACTCACTGCCAGCGTGGGGATGAGATCATTGTGGGGGACGAGGCACACATCTTTGTGTACGAGGTTGCTGGCGCATCGGCCTTTGGTGGCGTTCAGATTCGCTTGATCCCCAACCAACGAAACGGCATGCTGGATCCTCAGAAGGTGCTGGAGGCCATCCGCGGCGAGGATATCCACCTCCCGCCCACTCGATTGGTGTGCCTGGAGAACACGCACAACCGGTGTGGTGGCTGTGTGCTTTCGCCAGAGCAGATGGATTCGATATGCGTCCCCGTCAGGGAGAGAGGCATCGCTGTGCACCTGGACGGTGCACGCATCTTCAACGCTGCGGTCAGCCTGGGCGTCGAAGCCAAAGAGCTGACCGGGAATGTGGACTCGGTGATGTTCTGCCTTTCCAAGGGACTGTGTGCTCCGGTGGGTTCCCTGGTGGCGAGCAGCGAGGAGTTCATCCGCCGGGCGCGGAAGAACCGCAAGATGCTGGGAGGCGGGATGAGACAGGCCGGAGTCTTAGCTGCCGCCGGTATCGTGGCCCTGACAGAGATGGTTGACCGGCTGGAGGAGGATCACAGAAACGCCCGGATCCTTGCCGAGGGGTTGGCGGAGATCGTGGGTTTGGACGTGGACCTGGACACGGTTCAGAGTGACATTGTCATCTTTCGCGTGGTGAGTGAGAAAGCGACCGCTCTCCAGGTACAGGCGGCACTCCGGACGGAGGGGGTCAAGGTGAGCTATTACGGCGGAAAGTTGATGCGGGCGGTGACCCACTACGGCATCGAGGAGGACGACATCCGCTACGCTCTGGGCGCCTTCGAAAAAGTCATGGGCGGAAGGGCATAGCAGCGATATGCCTATCGCGGATTCCCCAGTGAAGCGCGCGACGGGGGCGCGGGACTTCAATCCCGCGCCTTCTGTTTGGAGGCCCGCGAGAAGCCGCGCGCTGATCATACTTGACAGCAGTTGGGGAATGTGGCGGTGTTTTGAGCCGACGCGCGTCAAGGAGCGAGGGGAAAGAAGCTCTTGATTGGTCCCCCGGACGCCCGGCCCAGGCTCACTTCATCCAGGTAGACCGTGAAGTCCTGCGAGCCGTCTCGCTGGTAGCTGAAGCAGATCCAGGCCGTACCGGTGTACGGCGAGACATCGAGCCAGGCGTGGGTCCATTCCTCGCTCGGAGCCACAGTGGACAGGGGGTGATAGGTCCAGGGATCACCGTGGTGGATGCCTACCTCGAAGTGGTCAGAGCCGTCGCCGGCCAGGTCGGGCGTGCGGTACCAGAAGGAGAGCGTGGGCAGGTACATCGTGGGCGCGATGTGCAGTGTCTGAGTGACCTCGCAACTGCCGCTGGTGGTTGAGCCCTCCCCCAAGGCCAACGAGTGGCCGCCGCTTCTCACGACGTCCTCAGTCACGACCGGCGTCACCATGCCGCCGGCCACGGTGTGCCAGTTGGTGAGGCCTTCCTCGAAGTCACCGTTCTGGACCACGTCGGCCGGGGGACGCAGCGTGAGGTCCAACTGGACAACGTCCTCTTGTAGGTCAACGTCAAGCACCGCAGGCGGGGCGTTGTAGCCCAGGCCGCTGGAAGAGACGTCGTAGGTCCCCGGGGTGGAGGGGATCAGCTGGTAATGCCCGCCGCCCCTCGTATCGCTCGAAATCCCGGTGCCCGCAAGGCTGACTGTGGCGCTCAGCAGGCGCACGTCTCGATTGTCCCTCACGTATCCTTCTACCCCTCCGATGGTGGTTACCTTGGTAGTGGTGTCACCTTCGCTCCAGGCTCCAACGAGGCGGATGTCGTACCAGGCGGTGTACTTCTCATAGGCTCTGGCCCGGAAGGTATAGGTTCGCCCCATCACGCCGTTGAACTGGGCTGAGGTATCCCTGGTCTTGTCTTGCCAGAGGATCCAGGTGTTGTTCACATCGTCCTTGTACTCCACATCGTACTTGACGATGTACCCGCCTGGGGCGGCCTGCCCATTGTCCCAGGTGACCGGGAAGGTGGTGGAGTAGCTCACCGGCGGCGATGAAGCGCTCACCGTGGGAGCTCGGGCCAGCATCACCGCGTCGACGAAGACCTGGTTGTCCAGTGAAGGATGGCCGACCGGCTGGAGGCAGTTCACCCTGACGAAGAGGGTGATGGTACTGGACTTGGCCACCGCAGCCACACGTACGTCCACCCAGGGCGCTTCGTCGTGATCGTCCGCGGGGCTCCAGACGATGTGGGGCGAGTTGGGGTTAGTGCCGCCGTAGGGATCGATGCCCACCAGCTTCTGCATGGTGCCGTCGTTGGTGGGAGGGGCGGAGCTCTCGAAGAGGGTGAG
>DATEXS010000256.1:0-4763 GCA_035256725.1 Anaerolineae bacterium | reverse complement strand
GTGATCTCCTCGGCGCAGTGGCCCGACCACGATTTGCGCCAGATCGCGCCTATGCTCAACCTCCCCAAGGAGCAGGTCAGGGAGATCGTGCCCGCCATCGGCGGCGCCTTTGGCGGGCGGGAGGACATGCACATCCAGCATCTCCTGGCCCTCTGTGCCTACTCTCTGAGGCGCCCGGTGAAGATGGTCTACGACCGCTCGGAGGTGATGACCAGGACGGGCAAGAGGCACCCCTGGTACGTGAAGTACCGGACTGGGGCCAAGAAGGACGGCACGTTGACGGCGGTGGAGATCGAGATCATCTCCGACGCTGGGGCCTACGCCTCGACGACGGTGCCCGTGCTGGAGGCGGGCACCAGCTTCGCGGCCGGGCCCTACGTCGTGCCCAATGCCAAAGTGGACTCCTATGCGGTGTATACCAACAACGCGGTGACCATGGCCATGCGAGGTTTTGGCGCCACTCAGGCCGCGTTCATCTACGAGATGCAGATGAGCAAGCTGGCCGATGCCCTGGGCATGGACCCAGTGGAGCTGCGGATGAAGAACCTGTTCCAGGATGGCTCCATCGGCTTAACTGGCCACACCATGCCGGAGGGGGTGGGCATCCGGGAAGCGCTTAGACAAGTGGCTCTGGCCGCGGGGTGGAAGGAGGAGGACGGCCACTGGCTGCGGCCCGATCTGGGTGTCCCCTCGTCGCCGCACAAGCAGCGGGGCCTCGCCGTGACCTGCGGTCTCAAGAACGTAGGCTATTCCTTTGGCTCCGACGACAAGGCCACCGTGGGTGTGCAGCTAGCCCTCGATGAAGCGGGGCAGATAGCTCGAGTGACTGTGTTGAGCGGGGCCTGCGATGTGGGCATGGGCGCGCAGACTATGCTGGCCCAGATCGCCGCGGAGGCGCTAGGTGTGAGCTACGATCAGGTGCGGGTCGCCATGGTGGATACGCTCAAGGTTCCCGATTCCGGGAGTTGCTCGGCGTCCCGCCTGGTGTGGATCTCGGGCAATGCCCTGGTGCGGGCTTGCCAGGAGGCGTTGCAGAAGAGGGACCAGATCCTGATAGCGGAGTCAGGGGAGACCTTCGTCGAGGCAGAGTATGAGTTCCACGGCCGGAGTGTTCATGAGACCCATCCCTATGACCCCGAGACCGGCATGACCGTGCCCCACTTCGCCTATGGCTACGCGGCGCAGGTCGCCCTGGTGGAGGTGGATGCGGAGACGGGGGAGACTGAGATTCTGAAGTTCTGGGCTGCCCAGGACGCGGGCAAGGCGATCAACCCGGCCATGGTCAGAGGCCAGGCGGCCGGCGGTGTGCACATGGGTGTGGGTTATGCGCTCACCGAGGAGTACATCCAGCAAGAGGGCGTGCCCAAGACCCGCCATCTGGCTGACTACTATGTGCCCACGGTGATGGACATGCCCCAGGAGTTCACGTCCATAACGGTCGAGGTGCCCGATCCCACCGGGCCTTATGGGGCCAAGGGGGTCGGGGAGATGACCACCCTGCCGACGGCGCCAGCGATAATCTCGGCTATCCACGATGCCGTGGGCGTCTGGATCGATGAGTTCCCGGCCACGGCGGAACGGGTGTGGTGGGCGATGATGGGCAAGAAGTGACGGTATTTGACAGGTGGCAGCGCTGGGTCAAGTCTCCCCCGGCTGTGAAGGGTGCTGATCCAGGCATCGCCCCAAGAGGCGTGATGTCTCCTTGAGATCGCACGACGCCGTGCGGCGTTAGCTTCAGGGTGAAGAGGCTAACCCTCGATCTTCTCCATGTCCTCGCCGCAGCAGACAAGGGTGCCGCCGCCCGCCTCGGTGACGACCACCTCGTTGCCGCAGATGTTGCACCTGTACTTCTCTCCGACCTTCTCCACTGCCATGCGTCCAAGACCCCTTTCTAGGTTGTGGTTGGCCACGCATAGAAACTGGTACCATCTGGCCTCATGCTGGTGGCCCGGCACTCCGGGAGCGGCCAATCGTATCACCGTGGACGTCAGCTCGCCACCTTGAGTAGGTCCAGGGGTACGAATTTCCCATTGACAGGCGGCAACAGACCAGGTACCCTTGAGTGAGGGCGATGTATCTCCCCTTTGTTGCTGCGGTGTGTGGTTACCATGAGATCTCTGGTTATGAGACGCATTCCTAGACTGACGACATCACGAAGGGCGCGCACTCTCAGCGCGCTCATGGTACTGATGGCAGGACTCGTAGCCATAGGTGGCCACGCGGGTGAGGCTGTCTCTGCTGACCTGCCTGGGGGACGACCTGCGCCCCTGGCCGCCACAACTCGTCTGGTCTGCGCTTCTGGGTGTGGCGACTGGGACTACAGGACCATCACGGCTGCGGTCAACGCCTCCAGCTCAGGCGACGCGATCCATGTCGCCGAGGGGACCTACAACGAGACAGTGAACGTGCAGAACAAATCTCTGACCATTCTGGGTGGCTACTCGACGGATTGGGGTACCCCCGATCCACAAGTCTACGAGACCATCATTGACGCCGAGAGCGGCAGGTCCGCCATCCGCCTGGTCTCAGAAGGCGGGAACAACACCGGGACAGTAGACGGCTTCACCGTCAGAGGAGGCAACTCCTCGGGCCAGGGTGGGGGCTTTTGGGTCAGTGGCTACCGGGCCACTATCAGCAACAACTGGATTCACGACAACCAGGCGGGCTACGGCGGCGGCATAAGCGTGAAGGACGCCATCGGCGTGACCATCGAGGACAACCTGATCGAAGACAACACTTCGACGGCAGACGGCGGAGGGATCCGGGTCGAGGAAGCCACGGTGTCCATCATCGGCAATAGCATCCGGAGCAACAGGGGCAGTTACGGCGGAGGCATCAGCGTCAGGAACAGCACGGCGACCGTAGACGACAACTCCGTGAGACGCAACGTCGCCGAGAGCGGTGGCGGTGGGATGCAGTTCATCCTCGGCTCTACTGGCCTGATCCACAACAACCAACTGGTGCTTAACAGAGCTGGCGCCAATCCGGGCGGGGGCGGCATCCACTTCTGGCGGTGTTCGGCGGAGTACGGCGGGGCACCGCAGTTTGTGGGGAACACAGTGACCGACAACACCGCCGACAACGCAGGCGGCGGGCTGAACATAGAAGACTCCGCCCCGCTGGTTGAGGACAATGTGATCACTGAGAACCAGGCGGGCGATCACGGGGGTGGGATCAGCGTAATCGTGGGTTCTGCGCCGACCATCGTCGACAACCTCATAGCGTACAACACCTCATCGGTGAAAGCCGGGGGCATCTGGAGCTACGACAGCGCCCCGTTAATCCGGCGCAACGAGATCGTGGACAATCAAGCCCCTACCGCGGGTGGCATACACCTCACGGGGAGCGTAGGGTTCGAGATCACCAACAACATCATTGCCCGCAACAAGGCCACCATCGAGGGGGGCGGCATACACCTGACCTCGAACAGCCGGGGCAATATCATCAACAACACCCTGGTCAGCAACAACCTGGGCGCGGGTGGTGAGGCCATAAACTGCCGTAACGACTCTCGCCCGCGGATCGCCAACAATATCCTGGTGGACCACACGTACGGTGTGCGGGTGAAGGACCAGGCGGTGCCCACTGTCGAGTACAACGACGTGTGGAACAGCAGCATCGCCAACTATGACGGTGTGAGCGGCAATCCCGGGCACATCTCCTGCAATCCTCAGTTCGTCAATACGGGTGCCGGGGACTATCATCTCACTTTGGGTTCCTGTGTTATCGACAATGGCACCCAGACCGGCGCGCCCACTTCTGACTTCGACAGCGACCCTCGTCCCCTCGACGGCGACGAGGACGGGAATGCGGCCTGGGACCGGGGCGCTGATGAGTTCTTCAACCCGGTCTGGGTGACCAAGGATGTCGACAATCAGGTTCTCGAACCGGGTGACTCGGTCTCGTTCACCATTATGTACCGCAACAACTCCGCGTCCACTGCTACAGAGGTCGTGATCAGCGACGACCTAGACGTCTGGCTGATCGATGTTGACTACTTCTACACTGGCCCCACGCTGGAGGAAGAGGGCAACGATCCCTACGTGTGGACCGTGCCAGATGGCCTTGCCCCGGGCGAGGAGGGCACCATCACCATCAACGCGCGGGTGGATCCCTCCCTTCCCACCCCGCAGGCCATCACTAACAAGGTGACCTTCCAGATGAACGGCTATGGCCCCTTCGAGGACGAGGTCCTGATCATTGTGGGTGGGCTGAGGACCAATGCTCCGGCCGTCCTCAATGACTGCGCTCAGTAGCGTCTGAGTCCTCGCTGCTCCTCGTCCGACGCTTCCGGGGGCTAGCTACTTTGTGTATGTTAGCCCGCCATCTTCTCCGTGTCCTCGTCGCAGCAGAACAGGGTCCCCACGCCAGCCAGGGTGACCACCACGTCGTTCCCAGGGATGTCACGCCTGTACTTCTCTCCGACTTTCTCGACGGCCATGCGTTGACGACCCTCTTTCCTTTCCATAGCCCCCTGGCGATGGAGGTTGCGCTCCGCTAGCCATGTACAAATGAGACTGGCGCAACGGTCGCCGCAATGGTATCATGGGCACCCGCAAATCGACATATGGCTCAGTAGACGGTACGAATCTCCCATTGACAGGGGATGGTAACTCCAGTACTCTTGGTATAGGTTAGGTGTGCCCCTCATCTCTAGAACCTGGGCGTATAGGCCTGCGACTTTATGCGGGAGGCTGGGAGTAGAATGACATCATACGGTTCACGGTTTTCCCTCGTTGCAGCACTGATGCTGGCCATGCTCC
>DATEXS010000255.1:0-4643 GCA_035256725.1 Anaerolineae bacterium | reverse complement strand
CCCACACCGATGCCAGCGACCGCGCCGATGATCTTCAGCACCACACCGTCTCGAACCAGGACGAACAACGCGAAGACACCTGCCCCCACCAGCACCAACAGCAATACCGCAATGAACCCCGGTACTCGGGTTAGCAGGTCTATGACGAACAGCCGCAGGGCCGTGCGCGACCAGCCCAGGCGGAAACCCTGGCGTACGCCTTTCTTCTCGCCCGTCTTTTCGTAGTGATCCACCATACGGATCAGCGCTGTCTCCCCTACATAGAGGAATATCACCTTGGCCACGGTCACAATGACGGCCAGACAGCACAAGGCGATGATGATGGCGAGGATTGCGCCCCCAATGGCCGCAAGCGCCCCAAAGACCTCTCCAGTGGGCCACTCTTGGATGGGCGGCCAGGGAGTCACATTCGGCTCTTGGTATCCGTCGCCGCCGCCAAAACTGTAGTTCGGATTGCCGCTACTACCCGCCGCGCACAGGACCACGATCACTCCAAACACCCAGAGTGCGCGGTACCGCCACAGTATCTGCCAAGCCCTGCCCAGAACTTTTCCGTGATCCATCTCTAACCACTCCTTTCTGTACGGCCGCTAGAATTCGTTGTCCGCGGCCGTGAGATGCTGATGTCGCCGGCGCGCCCACCAGGTGGCCAGCCAGCTCCAATACAAAAGCCCGATCACAGCCAGTAAACAAAGATACAGCGCGGGTAGCAGAGCCAACGCACCTCCGCTCTGCACCAACCCCCACAGCATCCCCACAGCATCCGCCAGGCTTGCCTGTGAAAGCTTGGACAAATCCAGGAGTGACGGACCCCCCGTCGGCGTGGAGAAGAGAAGCGCTCCCAGGTCTCCTCCTAATCCCAGCGACAGAGCCACTTGAACCACGCTGGCAATCGTGAACACGGCCTGAACGAAGACCAACGCGCACAACAACCCAGCCGGCACCAGTCGCCAGCCCAGCTCGAAGGCCTTCTGCGCGGGTGGTTGCTCCTGCCGGCGCGGCAGCCTCAGCCCGACCTGAGCGGCGAAACGCTCGGGCTGTGTGATGACCTCCACAGCCGGGCTCTCCCGGAGCAGCTCCCTCAGCCCCACCAGGGCCTCCAGTTCGCTCCGGCACACGGCACACTCCTTCAGATGCGATTCCACCCAACGCAAGCGGAGCCCGTGCAGTTCGCCGTCCAGGTAGGCGCCCAGCCACTGGGTCGCGTGGTTGTTCATATTCCCTCCATGTATGGAGTCAGAGTCTGTCGCAGCAATGTGCGGGCGTAGTTCAGTCGAGACATCACAGTCCCTATGGGGATACCCAACGTGTCCGCGATCTCCTTGTAAGAGAGATCCTCGTACTCCCGAAGAACGACAACCGCCCTGCTGGCCGGTGGCAGATCGAGCACCGCTCGCCTCACTCTCTCGCCACGTTCCCGCGTCTCGGTGAGCTCGTCCGGGCGCTGGCCCGAATCCTCGATATCCACCGACTCCACGTCCACCGTCTCCTTCTGGCTTCGTAGCGTGTCTAGCGCCACGTTGGTGGCTATTCGATACACCCAGTTCCGGAAGGGCGATCGCGGCTTATAGCTGGGAAGGTGCGTCCAGGCTCGAATGAAGGCCTCCTGGGCAGCTTCCTCGGCCAGAGCCACGTCGCCGCACATACGGTAGACCACGTTGATGGTCCCTTCTCGGTGATGTCGGACCAGCTCCCCGAAGGCCCATCGGTCTCCCTGCTGAGCCTGCTTGATCAGCTCCAGTTCGGTCTGCACTGGCCGACTCTTCTCCCCGCTGGTTGACCCTTCCATCCTATCAACGTCTCAAACAACGACGGTATTCGGTAGTGCGTGCGAGATCCCTCCCGGCCCGCCCACAGTATACCACGCCGCCGTCGGATTGCGCTCACCAGTTCTTGACCAGATAGGGGGAATGCAGTTTCTGTGGCGCCACTGGATACGCAAGAAGAAGGCCACCGTTCGCGTCGGCGGCAGCGGAGGGAGAAGATGAGGCTATCGTGTCAGGGGAAACAAAGAACCACGCAGCCCCTACTGGGTGCAGTCGTTGAGGACGGCAGGGGCATGGCTGCGGAGGCCACCAACGATGATCAGGACCTCGTCCTCGAAGGGGCCATAGCCGCTCATCTGGAAAGTCACCTTGTTGGTGATGGCCTTCGGCGTGGGAATAGACGGGCTTACTCGGGCAGTGATGGTGATCGTGCCTTCGACGCCCGGTGCCAGGCCCCCTGGCACGTCCCAGGCGCAATTGGGGCCGCGGCGAGGACTGATACTCCGTCCACTGAAGGTACGCTCGGCATCGATGAGATCGGAAGAGAGGGTGTCGCTAAACACCACGCCGGTCGCCAGGGACCCCGAGTTATTGCGATAGACAATGGGGAAGGAGACCCGCTCACCGGGATAGAGTAACTGTCTGCTGGTATCCTTGGTCACCCAAACTCAGTTGAAGAACTCGTCAGCCCCCCTGTCCCAGGCCGCGTTCCCGTCCCCATTGCCGTCCACGGGACGAGAGTCGCCGTCGAAGTCAGAGGTGGGAGCGCCCACCCTAGTCCCGTTGTCGATCACGCAGGAGCCGGCAGTCAGGTGGTAGTCTCCCGCAGAGACGTTGACGAACCGGGGGTTGCAAGAGATGTGTCCCGGGTTGCCGCTCACACCCTCATAGTGGCGCACGCTGCTTTTCCACACGTCGTTGTACTCGACTGTGGGCGCCGCATCCTCTCTCACGCGGACGCCGTAAGTCTGCCCCATGAGGATGTTGTTGGCGATCCGTGGCTTGGCGCTGTTACGCAGGTTTATCGCCTCACCGCCCGCACCCAGGTTGTTGTTGACCAGAGTGTTGTTGATGATATTGCCCCGGCTGTTCGAGGTCAGGTGTATGCCACCCCCCTCGATGGTGGCCTTGTTGCGGGCGATGACGTTGTTGGTGATCTCGAACCCCACGCTGCCCGTAAGATGTATGCCTCCGGCTGTCGGGGCCTGATTGTCCACGATCTCGTTGCGCCGGATGAGGGGCGCGCTCGCGTAGCTAAACACACCCCCGCCCTTTACGGACGAAGAGTTGTAGGAAATGAGGTTGTCGATGATGGTCGGCGCGGAACCCACGCTCATGCTGACCCCACCGCCGTGATCGCCCGCGTGGTTGTTCCTGATCGTGTTGTCCTGGACCAGCGGGCTGGAGTCTTCTATGTTCACGCCCCCTCCTGCGTTGCCGGCCGTGTTGTCGGTCACTGTGTTCCCGATAAACTGCGGTGAACACTGCCAGAAGTGGATGCCCCCACCCCCCGGATTGACGCCCGCTTCGTTGTCCACCAGCCGGTTGTTGCTGATCAGGCCTGTAGAGCCAAGGGAGAACTGCATACCGCCCCCGCCGGCGCCTTTGTTGTACTTGAAATCGTTGTCCTCGACACCCACTTGGGAACGGACCACCGCCAGCCCGCCACCGGTACTAGAGGTGGTATTGCGCATGATGTCGTTACCCCGGACCGTCCCCTCCGAATCCTCTATGCGTATGCCTCCGCCACCGACCACCGCCCGGTTCATCTTGATGCGGTTGTTGGTGATGGTGAAGTGCGAATCAGCACGGAGCATGATCCCGCCACCGCCCAACTGCTGTGAGACGTTGCCCCTGATCGTGTTGTCATCTACAGTCACCGTGCTGTTCATGGCGTTGATGCCGCCGCCGTTGTCCCTGGCCGTGTTGTCCAGGATGTCATTCCCCAGGATGGAGACCGTGGAATTCTCGACGCGGATTCCGCCGGCATCCTGGGCCGAGGTGTTGTCCTCGATCAGGTTGTCCTCAATGGTCACTCCAGTGGCGTTCCGCACGCTGATGCCGCCGCCATATTTCGCGTGGTTGTGGTGTATCCAATTGTTGCTGATGGTGGCCCGGTACCCGCTGACCCAGAAGCCTCCCCCCTGGCCATTGGTGTTGTTGCCGCCTGTCACGGTGAAGCCGTCCACCTTGCCTGTGTTGTTGCGCCCGTCCGATACCAGTCGCACCGCGGCCCTACCAGAAGCCGCCCGGATGATTGTCACATAGGAAGAGGGATTGCGGGCCCAATTTGTCGAGTAGCCACCCAGGATGGTGAGGGACTTGTTCTGCACCTGCACTGTCTCGTTATAGGTCCCCTGGGCGACGTGGATCTCGTCGCCTGAGTTGGAGGCGTTGACCGCAGCCGTGATCGTAGAATAGGTGCAGCCCGACTTGCAGACCAAGCGAGCCGTGGCCGCCAGGGGAGCCAGTCGCTGCCCCGGCAGGTCGGCGGAGGCCGCCTGCTCTGCCCCACTGAAGGCAACCAGGAGCATGGCCATTATCAGTACTGTACCGAGCAGAAACCGCGAACCGTATGATGTCATTCTATTCCCAGCCTCCCGCATAAAATCCCAGGCGCATACGCCCAGGTTCTAGAGATGAGGGGCACACCTAACCTATACTTAGAGTACTGGAGTTACCATCCCCTGTCAATGGGAGATTCGTACCGTCTACTGTGCCATATGTCGATTTGCGGCTGCCCATGATACCATTGCGGCGACCGTTGCGCACGTCTTATTTGTACATGGCCAGCGGAGCGCAACCTCCAGCGCCAGGGGGCTATGGAAAGGAAAGGGGGTCGTCAACGCATGGCCGTCGAGAAAGTCGGAGAGAAGT
>DATEXS010000254.1:0-8490 GCA_035256725.1 Anaerolineae bacterium | reverse complement strand
GTGGGCGCAAGAAGGTCGGTACCCATGGCTGTCGCCATTGCCATGGGGTCGCTGATGCTGGTGGACTTCTTCTTTGACGAGGCACACCTCAACGACCTGGGCCGGTTCTTCATTGAGTCCACGGTGATTGTGGTGGCTTTTGCCCTGCTCCTGGGCCTGCTCAACGTCCTGGTTGTCCATGTCAGGAGGATCGTCAGGCGCCAGGAGGGTTGGTTCTACAGCATTGGCCTGCTCGCCGTGGCCGTGGTGGTACTCATCGCCGGCATATCGGGTCCGGACAGCCCTGCGGTGACGTGGATCTTCGATCACGTGCAGTTTCCACTGCAGGCGGCCACCTTCTCCCTCCTAGCCTTCTTCGTGGCCACGGCTGCCTATCGCGGGCTGCGGTTGCGTAGCCTGGAGTCTGCGGCCTTTGTGCTGACGGCAGTTGTAGTTATCCTGGGACAGGTGCCCATAGGAAGGTACCTGAGCGAGTATATCCCCGCTTTGAAGGACTGGATCCTGGACGTGCCCAGCACGGCTGGCGTGCGCGGCATAATCATCGGCGTGGCCCTGGGGACGATCGCCACAGGGGTAAGGGTGCTGATGGGGTTCGACCGTCCCTACGGTGGTCAGGGAGAAGGCAGTCAGTGATGGAGTGTCCCCACTGCGGCGCCGCCAATAAGCCGGAGAGCCGCTACTGCGGCGAATGTGGGCAGCCTCTGGGCACGCCCAAAGCCTTCACCTGTCCCCTTTGCGACACGACCAACGCGCCAGGGATCCTCATTTGCACAGAGTGCGGGGCGGATTTGATACCTCCTGGCGTTTCTCTCTCGGAGATCCCGCTGGAGCCAGTGGGAGGTGGGGAAGGAGACGCTCTGGTGGAGGAACCCCCATGGGAGGGGCAGTATAGGGAAGAGGCCGCCGCAGAGGTGAGGGAGGCGGCCGACGAGGACTTTGCTCTCGACGAGAGTGGTAAGCAGGAAGAGCCGCCCTGGCTGAAGAAGCTCGATGGCATAGGCACCGAAGAATCACCCGAGCCATCGGAAGAAGAGGCACACGTCGAGAGGGGCGGGTTGCCGGAGTGGCTCGAGGTGCCGCTGGACTTCGAAGAGATGCTTAGTCAGGCACCTGACGCTGCGGAAGAGGGCGGTGTGGAGCCTGGAGATCTGCCCGCCTGGCTGGAACCACTGAGGCCTGAGCGCGTGGAGGAAACGGAAGAGCCGGCGGAGGTGGCTGGGCCAGGCGAGGTGACGGGCCTACTGAAGGGTATAAGAGGAACTCTGGGCATTGAGCCCATGCTGGCCATCCCGCGGCGCGCTTCGCCGACACCTGCGGTCGCCGTAGACAGCGTGGCTTTCGAGCGCGCCGAGCTGTTCAGTGAGGTGGTGAGGGAGCCGCTCCGGCCAGGCCTCGAGCTGGCTCCCCCGCGACGGGCGGAGAGGCTGGCCGCCTCAAGCGTGCGGTGGATCACCTACCTGATCGTCGCCGCAGCCGTGGTGGTGCCCCTGTTGTTGGGGAGCAACTGGTCGGTGGCCAATATGCCTTCCACCCCGGCAGCAGCGGCGATGTATGGCGCCATAGAAGGATTGCCGGCGGGCTCGGTCGCCCTGGTCTCGCACGACTACGATCCGGGCGTCGCTGGGGAGATGATTCCCCAGGCCAGGGCTGTCCTTGGTCATCTGATGGGACGTGGGGTGCGTGTGGTCAACGTGAGCCTCACTCCCGAAGGGAGCCGCCTATCCGAGCAGTTGCTCGGCGAGCTGGCAGAGGAGCACCAATACGTCTACGGGCAGGATTACCTGAGTCTGGGCTATGTGGTGGGGGTAGAGGCGGGACCGCGCGCAGTTGTGGAGGGCCTGGTTGCCGCCCACTGGAGCAGTCTCATCGAGGAGGTGGCGGACATCTCTCTGGTTGTGGAGTTCGCCGGGGCGCCGGAGTATCTGCGACTGTGGCTGGAGCAGGTGCAGGCACCGTACGGACTGCCCATGGTGGCGGGCGTGAGCGCGACGGCAGACCCCTACGCCAGGCCCTACTATCGCAATGAGGCTCAGGATCAATTATTGGGATTGATCACAGGTTTTGTGGGCGCGGCCGAATACGAGCGGCTCAGCGGCCAGGAGGGGGTGGCTCTGGCGGGCATGGATGCGCAGTCCTTGGCACACCTGGCCATCATACTCCTGGTCGTGGTGGGGAACGTGGCCTACTTTGCCCAGAGGATGAGAGGGAGGCTGAGCCGGTGAGCGAGGCGTTTGCCGTGTGGATAGCAGCGATCTTGACCCTGATGGTCTACAGCTATCTGCTGGCCGACAACCCGCTTTATCGTCTGGCGCAGCACCTGTTCGTCGGGTCGTCGGTCGGATATGCGGTCGTGGTAGTGGTCCACAACGTGCTGCGCCCTCGGCTGGCCGACCCGCTGCTCCAGGATCCCAGGGCCAACTGGCCCTATTTGCTGCCTTTGCTCCTGGGTTTGCTCTTGCTCAGTAAAGCACGGGGATCTCTGGCCTGGTTGGGCAACAGCTCCATGGCCTTCCTCTTTGGCGTGGGTGCGGCCCTGGCCATCGGCGGGGCGCTGGTGGGATCCTTTCTGCCGCAGATCCAGGCCTCCTGGGTCTCCGTTTTGCCAGGGAGCGCAGGTGGATCCATGGCGGCGGTGAACAACCTCCTGCTGGCGGTGGGTACCGTGGGCACCCTATCATACTTCTACTTTACCATGGGCATGCGCAAGAGCGCGGGGGGCCGGCTGGTCAAGCTGGGCGCGGTGGTCGGCAGGTGGGTGATCTTGATCACCTTCGGTGCCATCTTCGGCAACAGGGTCATGACCTACGTCGCACTCTTGATCGAGCGCGTCTACTTTCTGCTGGGGGAGTGGCTGGGCCTGTTGGGCTAGAGCGACCCGATGCCGGCTGTGGGATGGGTCAGAGGACCCCGCGAGGGTTCAATGTAGATGGAACAGGAATACCGTCTAGAATCGTTCCTGGTCGCGGATTGCGGGAGCACGACCACACGCGTCGCGCTGATCGATCTGGTGGGGGACGAATTCCGTCTGGTGGCGCAGGGCCAGACAGCAACCACCGTGGAGGCGCCCTGGTCCAGGATCTCTACGGGGGTCAGGGAGGCCATACGCCAGGTTGAGCGATCGACGGGCCGATTGTTGTTGTTTGACCAGGAACAATTGATCGTACCAGAGAGGGAGAATGGGAGTGGGGTGGATGGGCTGGTGGCCACCGTCAATGCAGCCACTCCGCTGCGTGCAGACGTCGTAGGACTGATTCGTGACCTCAGCGTGGAGAGCATGCTCACGGCAACCGATTGCTCCTACGTCGATGTCCAGACTGTGGTGGCCAGGGATGAGAGAATGGCAAGCGCAGGCCCTTCGACTGTGCTCAGGGCAGGTAATGGAGGGGGCATTCAGGCTTTGATGGGGGAGACGCTCCAGAACCGTGCCGACGTCATTCTGCTGTCCGGGGGAACAGATGGCGGCGCCATTGCACCTGTCCTGGAGTCAGCCAGGGATGTAGCCGCGGTCCTTTCTACCTTCGAAGAGGGGGGTAGGGTGCATGTGGTCTACGCCGGTAACAGGGGAATGCGGCCCGAGATAGTCGCCGTGCTTGCGGATTGCTCCAGTCTGCACGTGGTGGACAACGTTCGGCCAACGCTGGACAAGGAAGACCTCGCGGGGGCTGAGGAGGAGATCAGCAGGCTATACCACGAGGTGAAGATGGGTCGAGTGCCGGGGTTCGGGGAGCTCAAGTCGTGGGTAGCGGCACCGATGCTTACCACGGCTGAGGGCCTAGGACTGGTGCTCAGGTATCTGGCCCGGCTGCATAAACTGGACGTATTGGCTGTGGACGTGGGCAGCTCTGCCACACATCTGGCCGGAGTGATAGGCGGACGATACGGTTCTACGGTAAGTGCTCGGTTGGGAGTAGGCTACAGCATAGGCCGCGTGCTGGACGAGGCGGGATTGGAGGGGCTGCTACAATGGCTCCCCTTCCAGATGGATCCCGGTGAAGCCCACAATCGTATAGTCAATAAGGGACTCAGGCCGATGACCATTCCGGATACCGAGGAGGACCTCCTCCTGGAGCAGGCAGCAGCCCGCGCAGCGATCGCCCTTACTCTGGAGAGAGCCAGAAGTCGGTGGATCGGGGCACAGGCGCCGTTGTATGCTGGTCTGGTGCCACCGGTGGACCTGGTTATCGGAAGGGGGGCGGTGTTGACCGAGGCGCCCAAGGCGGGCCAGGCGGCCTTAATCCTGCTGGATGGCTTGCAGCCAACCGGTGTGTGCACACTGGCTCTCGATCAGGCGTCGCTCCTTCCGCAGTTGGGGGCGCTGGCCTCAGTTCATCCCGTGGCGGCTGCTCAGGCGCTGGCCCGGGACGGGCTGTTCAGGCTGGGCACGGCCATCGCCCTGACGGGCACGGGCAAGGAAGGCAGTGTGGCCTTGAAGCTGAAGGTGGAATACGATGATGGCCGGACCTTGCGGGTGGAGGTGCCCTACGGGTCGTTGGAGGTGATACCGCTGGTGACGGGCAAGCGGGCTGTGGTGGAGATGAGGCCTAGTTCGCGGTTCGACGTGGGACTGGGGAGCAGAGGGAGAGGGGCGACAACGGAGGTGGATGGAGGAGCGGTGGGGATCATCGTTGACGCCCGGGGTCGGCCTCTAGCGCTACCGCGGGAGGGCGAAAAGCGCCGCGCGAAAATCCAGGAATGGATGGTCGAATTGGGTCTTTAGGGACTAGCAAATGGTGTATCATCCTTTTGTGACTCGTGTCGTACCCGGCATGGTGATGAGGCGGGAGCGCATGCTGCCGCTAAGGGGTGAGGTTCTGGTCAGCACAGGAGCTCGCGTGCGGCCGGCCGACGTGGTGGCGCGAACGCAGGTCCCTGGGGAAATGCGCCTGTTGAACGTGGCCAGGGCTCTACGACTCGACGACGGGGACCTCTCACCATACTTACGGGTGTCTATTGGCGACGCTGTAGAACAAGGCGATGTGTTGGCGGCGGGAAGCGGCGTGTCCCGACTCTTCGGGGGCACCTATCGCTCCCCCGTGTCGGGGGTGGTGGGGGGCGCGTCCCACGGAAGGGTGCTCATCCAGTCGGATCGCCGTCCCCTGGAGTTGGTCGCTCACTACCGGGGAACAGTCCTCAATGTGATGTCGGGTCTGGGGGCCATCATCGAGGTGAGAGGCGCGCTGATCCAGGGAATCTGGGGGTCAGACAAAGCAGGGTTCGGCGTGGTCAAGTGCATGGTGGATGACCCAGCCCAAGACCTGGACCCCGAGGCGATTGATATGAGCTGCCGGGGCAGTGTCTTGGTGGCCGGGCGCTGCCCGGACGAGTCGAGCCTGCGCCGAGCGAAGGAGATGGATGTGCAGGGCCTGGTGGTGGGCAGCCTGGACGCCGGGCTGCTGGATGTTGTACAGGCGATGCCTTTTCCAGTTGTGGTCACAGAGGGAATGGGTGATTATGCGATCTCCGGCCCCGTGTTCGACTTGCTGAGGGCCTATGAGGGGCAGGAGGCGTCGGTTAGTGGTTTTACGCAGCCTAGAGGCGGGGCAGTGCGCCCGGAGGTGATTATCTACGCTTCCTTCGCTGGCGAGGGCGCCGAGCCGGAGACACGCCCGCAGTTTGTGTTGGACCTCGGCTCGCAGGTGAGGATCGTGCGCGGTCCACACACGGGCAAGACTGGCGTGGTGACCCATCTTTCTCAAGGTGATGGAACGCCCCTCGGTGGGTCCAGGGTGCGAGAGATTGCGATCCGCCTCGATGGCGGGGAGGAGGCCTTGGTGGCTCAACCCAACCTGGAGTTGTTTGGCTAGACGCAGAAGGGCCATCGCCCGGATGACCGCTCATATGCTGTAGACTCGGTCACCGGGCGTGCGGCCTCTATGGGACTGGAGATGTACCCAGGAAGCACATATGATGAAAAGAAGCATCACTGGTGTGGCTAGAAGGGAGGGAGAAGATGGCGAATCGTAGCGGAGGACAAAGCAGACAAAGCAGGCTTTTCCTTATCGTGGTTGTGGGTCTGGTGGGTCTACTAATGCTCGGCCTGCTGTCGATCGCAGGCTTGGTGGTGTACTCACGGTTCCTGGCCCCCACTGGGTCGCCTACAGTGGTGGCTGAGGTAACGTCTACGCCTGTGGCCACGGCCACCAGCCGGAGCACCGCGGTGGCCAGTCCCACGCCCGGCGGGGAGGGGCCAACAGCCACTCGGGTGGTACAGGAGGGCACGCCCTCGCCCGAGGGACCGACCCCTTCGCCAGGGGGACCGACCGCTTCACCAGGGGGCCCGACCGCGACTCCCCAGGGAGGGGGTGAAATGGCTCCCACAGGCTTTGGGCCTTTAGAGGCTTTGCTGGGTGGCATCGTACTGTTGATTGTCATCGTCTTCATTCGTCGGGTGCGGCTAAGCGGTGGCGTCCAATAGCCTGAGCGCCGAACATCTGGCCTGTGAGCTGCCTCCATAAGGGGAGCGTGTCCAGAAGCGCTCGTCGCTCGAACTTTGCAGGCGAAGCTTCATCGGCGCGGCCAGGGTCCGTCCAGAGATTGACATACTTTTCGGCACGGGCTATAATGTGGCCATCCTCTTGCAGGGATGGCGGGGCCAGAGAAGGATGTCCAGCGCCAAACAAGGGGATCTTCGGAGGGACCGCGAAGGACGGATGAGACTGCTGCGTGCAGTGTTGGTTTCTCTGCTGACCGAACCTCATGCCACTCGGCTCCACTGGGCTCGCGACACTCGTACGACTTTCCCCGCGTCAGTTGCTCGAGCCGTCGCCCCGCTGAGGCTGGGGCGACGTGCACAGGGTCTCGATCTCTATGCGTGGACGAGCGTCGCTCTCTCCGCTGGAGGGTGTGGGAAAAGTAGGGGCGACCCGCCGGGTCGCCCCTACTGGCCCGACTGGGTGGTTGCGCCGGCTGTGACGGTGGTCAAAAGGTGGAGAAACAGGGAAAGGAGTGTGAGACTGGATGGGACTGCTGGAAGGCAAGAATGCTATCGTAACGGGTGGAAGCCTGGGCATCGGAACGGCGATCTCTCTGGATCTGGGTAAGGAGGGCGCCAATGTGGCCCTCACTTACCGCAGCCATCCGGAGGAGGCCCAGGAGGTCGCCCGCCAAATAGAGGAGATGGGCCGTAAGGCGATAGCCTATCAGATCGACGTGTCCAACTTCGGCGCTGCTCAGGAGATGGTGGACAAAGTGGTGGAGGCGTTCGGCGGCCTGGATATCCTGGTCTGCAACGCTGGGATGAACTGGGACGGAGTCATCTGGAAGATGACCGAGGAGCAGTGGGATCGGGTTATCGCTGTGAACTTGAAGGGCTATTTCAATTTCGCTCGCGCTGCGACCCCCCTATTCAGGGACCAGCAATCGGGCAAGATTGTGAACATCACCTCCATCAACGGGCTACGTGGGAAGTTCGGCCAGAGCAACTACTCGGCGTCCAAGGCGGGTATCATCGGGCTGACCAAGGCCATGGCCAGGGAACTTGGCAGGTCCAGTGTCAACGTGAACGCCGTGGCTCCCGGCCTCATCGAGACCGAGATGCTGCGCCAGAATCCTGCCCGCGAGAAGGTGGAGGAGATGGCCTTAGCGGAGATTGTCCTGGGGAGGCTGGGCCAGCCGGAGGAGGTGGCCTGGTTGGTAAGTTTCCTGTGCAGCGACAAGGGGCGCCATATCACAGGCGAGGTGATCTCCGTGGACGGGGGCCAGTATATCTGACGGGGGTAGCATGACCGGGCAGTTCGAGAACATACTCTTCCAGCGCGAGGGCGGGGTGGCCAGAATCACCCTCAATCATCCGCCGGTAAACATCATGGATATCCCGACGATGAGGGAGATGGTTGCGGCCCTGGAGGCCCTGGACGGCGACACGGAGACCAAGGTAGTCGTGTTCGATGCCAGGGGGAAGGCCTTCTGCGCCGGTGTGGATGTCAAAGACCACACGCTGGACAAAGTGGCCGGGATGGTGGAGGTCTTCCATCGCATCTTCAGGCTGATGTGGGCCCTGGACGTGCCCACGGTGGCCGCGGTCAACGGGGCGGCCCTCGGTGGTGGCTGCGAACTGGTCACTTTCTGTGACCTGGTCATCGCCTCGGAGAAAGCCACCTTCGGCCAGCCGGAGATCCAGGTTGGCGTGTATCCGCCGGTGGCCGTGGTGATGTTTCCACGATTGATGCCTCGGACGAAGGCCATGGAACTGCTGCTCACGGGTGCCGTTATCGACGCGGCAGAGGCGGAGCGGCTGGGCATCGTCAACAAGGTGGTGCCGGTCGAGGCCTTTGAGGAGGAGACTGCCAGGTTCGTGGGCCGGCTGGCTTCCCTGAGCGGCGTGGTGTTGAGGCTGACCAAACGTGCCACGGTACAGGCGCTTGGCCTGCCCTTCGAGGAGGCCCTCAGCCTGTCCGAAGACCTCTACTTGAACCGATTGATGAAGACGGAGGACGCCACAGAGGGACTGAGCGCCTTCATGGAGAAGAGAAAGCCAGTCTGGAAGGGCAA
>DATEXS010000253.1:0-4919 GCA_035256725.1 Anaerolineae bacterium | reverse complement strand
ATGATCTGTCCAGATCCCGCCTCAGATGTGACTCCTGGATAGTATTATACCAAAGGGCGCACTGATCGGGGGACAGAAGGGAAGGCCGGAAAGGTGGTTTCAGGGCAGGCCCATCGCCACCCCATGAGGCGCCGTCGGGCGCCTAGTGAGGACGGCGATCGCGTAGATAAGAGGCTAGAGCCAAACGATGAGCGAAGGCGACTTGTGTACTGCCATTCTCTGTCCCATGGCCGGTCGTGGTGACGCACAACACGCGGGGATCAGAGCAGGGATCTGCGCCGCAGGTCCCACGTGGCCAGGAGTCCAGTGCCGATGGGTAGCCAGAAAGCGATGAAACGGAAGAGCAACGTGGCCACCACGACTGTACCGGACGGCACCCCGAGACTGGCGTAGACGGCGGTCAGGGAGAGTTCCGTGACGCCGATGCCCTCCGGCATGAGGAGGATGCTGCTGATGTAGTTGGTGAGCACGTATCCCACGATCAGCACATCCAGTTTGATGGGAAACCCCAGAGCATAGAAGACGAAGTACAGGGACGCTATGTCGGAGAAGAGCGTCAGAACTCCGTACACCAGGGCCTTTCCCGTCTCCCACGGGTTCCGGCGAGCCACCTCCACGGCCCCATAGAAGTGCTCAACGCTTTGCAGGAGACCAGCCGGGTCGTAAGTGCTCTTCCTGGCAATCTTGCTGATGGGCAGATCCGCGATCCGGGCCAGACGATCCAGTACGCGCCGCAGCTGAGCAGGTCGCCTGTACAGCATTACCGCGGTGACAAAGATGCTCAGCATCACACCAAGCATTGCCCCGGCGACCAGAAGCTGCATAGAACCCAGGAGGTGACGGTTCAGAAGATATAGCAGTCCCAGGCAGAAGGTGACGAGGAGGATGATGCCAGTCATCAAGTTCTGGAGGATCAGAACCACGGCCAGGCTTCCTAAGGACAGGCCGTACTTGTCGAAGAAGCGATAGCGCACATAGATGCCCGCCGCACCACCAGCTGAGACGATGCGGTTGGCGGAGCCACCGGCGAACATCAACTCCACGAAAGGCCAGAGAGGGATGTGGTGCCCCAGGAAGTGAAGCAGCTTCTGGGTATAGAGGGCTACGGCCAGGTAGCGCAGGGACTGGGCGACGATGGCCAGAAAGACGAAGTGAGCCTGGGCTGAGGCCAGAAGGGCCACTGCCTCTCGCTCGCCCACCAGGCGCATCAGGAGCAAAGCTACTCCGATGCCGATGACGAGCATGAGGGCCAGCTTCTTGAGGTCCAGTCTGAGCGGTGCACGCAGTCCACCGCTGTCGGGGGGTGCGCCCCCCGCGGTGGTTTCCACCTATAGCCAGCCTTCCCTCGTGAACCAGCCTAGCATGCCGACCACAACGGCGACCATGACCCCTATGATGATCACGAACGACAGAGGGTGGTTGGCCAGCGGGAGCTGCTGGAGGTTCATGCCATAGATGCCCGAGATCACGGAGAGGGGAAGCATGATGACCGAGAAGATGGTGAGGATCTTCATCACCTCGTTAATCCGGTGGGAGGTCAGGGAATCCAGGGTGCGGGACAGCCCCTCGACCACCTCCCACATGTCCTCCAGACGTTCCCAGATCTGGGCGGTGTGGTCGGAGACGTCACCCCAGTATACGTCGAGATCACCCTTCAGAAACTCCCAGTCCTTCCTCTCCAGACTGGCTATGATTCTCATCTGCGGTTTGATGATGCCACGGAAATTGATCAGGTTCCGCCTGATTACGGAGATCTCTCTCACCAGCTTCTGGGCGCTAGCCTCGAAGATCCTTTGTTCGGCACTCTCGATGTTGTGGTTCTCCTTATCCAGGATGGGGAAGCAGTAGTCTACGAGGTCGTCAACGAGCATATAAAGCAGGTAGTAGGAGTCCCGCCCCATGAACTGCCGTTGGATAACCTCATCCATCAGGCAGTCGTCGAAACCCTCGACCAGCGGCTGGAGCGTCCCATCGCTGACGGTGACCAGGAAGCCTCGACCCACGAAGATATCCAGCTCGTCACGCCCTAGCCGTCTGGTGGCCTTATCGAAGAACGGGAAGTGCATGACGATAAACAAGTAGTTGTCGTATTCATCGATCTTGGGCCGCTCGGAGGTGCTGAGGCAGTCTTCCAGGTCAAGGGGGTGAAAGAAAGGGAACTGCTGTTGCAGCCGGTTCATGTCATCCTTCGTCGGCTGCCTGATGTCGATCCAGGTGACGCCGCCGTGGCTAAGAGTCTGCAGGGCCATGTTCACCTCCTCTCCGGCTTACTTGAGCGGGATATCGAAGGGCCCTCTGCGAGGACAATCCTCCGAGGGCCATTATAGTCCCTGCAAGATGCGCCAGCAAGCATTTGGTGGCGGGAAACCTCCCATCCGCGTGCCCCTCTCCCGCGCCCTTTCCACAGAAGGTGGTGCCTGAACCAACCCCGTTGAGCGGCGCCCATTATTCCGTATTACGGAATCAAATCACTCTCCACCGATCTGCTGGCTTGGCCGAAATGTCTAGGTGCTTGACAAAGTGTCGAATTCGCTGTATACTGGGTTTGTTTTCGGGGCGAGGCGGTTGGTGCACGTTTTATCGCTGGAGAGCTAGCCTGTGCACTTTCTGATTATTGTGCCCATCCCCTTCAGTCAGTGGTCCGCGCGTCACAGGGTGTTCGACTCATCGTACGAGACCCTGTGACGAGTCTGCGGGCCTTTTTTGTACAGGTGGGATAGATGGCTAAGAACACAGATCGGGAACTCGAACAGAGAACTCTTGCCTCGCTGAGGCCCGTGATGAAAGCTATCGTGGAGCTTCTGGGCCCCGCGTGCGAGGTTGTGCTCCACGACATGTCCGATCCCGACTCGTCCATAGTAGCCATCGAGGGCAACGTGACCGGACGATGCGTGGGCGGACCTCTGACGGACTCTGGTCTGGCGTGTCTGCGGTCACCGGAGAGTGGACGCGTCTACAACTATACCACGGTCGCTGAAGGAGGCAGGGTGATCAAGTCTGCCTCTGTCTTCCTCAGCGATGACCGCGGAGACGTCTTCGGCGGCCTGTGCATCAATCTGGACATCACACCTTACCTGACCTTTGACCGCCACTTGCAGACCTTGCTGAAGCCGGCAAACGATGACGGGCCCGCGCAGACCTTTGGCAGCGAGGTGGAGGAGGTCCTGGACACGATGGTCAACGAGGCCATTGCCGGAACCGGGATACCCATCTCGCTGATGCAGAAGGCCGAGAGGCTGAGGGTCATCCGAGCCCTGGACGGAAAGGGCGCTTTTCTGCTGAAGAAGGCGGTCCCTCTGGTGGCCGAGCGCTTAGGGGTATCTCGGCACACGGTCTACGGGGATCTTGGGGAGATAGAGGAGTCTAGAGACGTGCCAGATGAGGCGCCCCCACTGGAAGAAGTGTCCTGATCCGCAGATAGTCAACAGCGCGCAGGACACGCGGCCACCGGATCCACCCTGATGGACCGGGGCGCCGACTGGTGCGCACAGGCTGGAAGGGCTCCTGTAAGTTGCTTTTCTGAAGCGGGTGATGCGGGCCGTAGCCACGAGGCCGGCTCTGTGGAGGGGTTGAGGAGAGAAGGAAGACACCGACCATGGGGGAGAAAAAACTTCGAGAGGTAGTCCTGGAATCCGGCGTCGAGGTCAAGCCGATCTACGGCCCTGAGGACGTCGCAGACATCGATTTCGAAAGGGAGATCGGCGAACCGGGCGCGTACCCGTTCACGAGGGGCATCCACAAGTACATGTACCGCTATCGCCCGTGGACCATGCGGCAGTATGCCGGCTTTGGCACTCCCCGGGAGAGCAACGAGCGCTTCAAGTACTTGATCGATCATGGTCAGAACGCCCTCAACGTGGCCTTCGATCTGCCTTCTCAGATGGGTCTGGACTCGGACCATCCCCTGGCCTGGGGTGAGGTGGGCCGGGTGGGGATGGCGGTGGACAGCCTGCAAGACATGGAAGAGGCC
The DNA here is from genome assembly GCA_035256725.1 of Anaerolineae bacterium. GTDB lineage: Bacteria > Chloroflexota > Anaerolineae > UBA7937 > B3-Chlor > JAUVXJ01. The sequence continues at coordinate 949 of DATEXS010000253.1, read as the reverse complement.
TTTGAAGGCATTCCCCTGGACAAGATCAGCACCAGTCTTACCATCAACAGCGTGGCTACCATCATGATGGCGATGTACTTTGTGGTGGCAGAGAAGCAGGGTGTTCCCCTCCAGGAACTACGCGGCACGGCTCAAAACGACATCCTCAAGGAATACATCGGGCGCGGGACCTGGATCTTTCCCGTGGAGCCTTCCATCCGTCTCATCGGTGACACCATCGAATTCTGTGCTGAGCACGTGCCTTACTACTATCCCGTGAGCGTATGCGGCTACCACATCCGTGAGTCAGGCGCGAACCCCGTGCAGGAGATCGCCTACGCCTACGCCATTGCCTCGGCCTACATTGAACACGTTCGCGAGCGCGGGCTGGACGTGGACGACTTCGTGGCCCGCCTATCCTTTAACTTCGACATCTGGGGCAACATCTTTGAGCAGGTGGCGAAGTTCCGCGCCGCGCGTCGCCTCTGGGCAAAGATCGTTCGCGACAAGTTCGGGGCCACCGATCCCGGGGCCATGCAGATGAAGATGATCGCCGGTGGCGGCGGAGGTGGATTGACCATCGAGCAGCCTGAGAATAACATCGTCCGGGGAGCGTACTATGCCCTTATTTCGGCCCTGAGCGGAACGCAAACCATGGCCCTCTGCACGTATGATGAGGCCTATACCATACCTACCGAGAAGGCTGCGCTGATCGGTCTGCGGACGATGCAGATTCTCGCGGAGGAGATGGGGCTGTGTGACACGGTGGACCCCCTGGCCGGCTCGTATTACATCGAGCGTCTGACCACCGATCTGGAGAAGAAGATCGTAGAGGAGATCGAGCGAGTGGAGCGCATGGGGGGTATCGTGAAGGCGATCAGCGAAGGCCTCATCCAGAGGGAGGTAGCCGGGCAGGCGTACCGCTATGAACAGGGCATCCAGAGTGGGGAGATCGTTAAGGTCGGGGTGA
>DATEXS010000252.1:0-5036 GCA_035256725.1 Anaerolineae bacterium | reverse complement strand
CTCCGACCATGCCAGCCGCAGTAATGAGTCCTGCCAGGTCTGCCACTCCGTGTCCCCTGTGGCAAGCGGGCCTGAACTTCCCCACCCGGTCTACAACCACGCCGATTGCACGTTGTGCCACGGAACCGGTCTTGGCGGAACGCCGCGCCTGCCGGCTGACCATGCTGGTCGAACCAATGAGGTGTGCATGGGCTGCCATGTTGTTTCGCCTTCTGCCGTGCCGATTCAGACGGTGAGGAACGCCCCCCTGGTGCCACACGTCTTGAGCAATCGTGCCGACTGTCGGCAGTGCCATGGAGGTGAGGATGATGAGGGGCCTCGGATGCCAGATGACCACGCGGGCTGGGCCGCCGCGACGTGCCTGACCTGCCATGGTCTATCCAGCAATCCACGGCCCATAGATGATTGACGCTCCGGAGCTGGCACCCGCGCTCCGGAGGAGGGGGAGTGGGTGTATCCGCTGGGGGGACCCGCCCTGTCTCCGGGCGGCCATCTGAGAAGGCGGCAGGAGGGATCAGCCCTGGTAGTTCTTCAGCAACAGCGGAAGGCAGCCCGTGGGCATCATGTTGGAGGTGAGCCTCAGGTCATCGAAGTAGATGGGATTCGGGGGACCGGCCGTGCGGATCTCTGCAACAGCGCTGATCCTGGCCTTGGAGGCGTCGGGCGGTGGCGTAACGGGACCGACCGTGATGGGGCGGTAGTAGCCATGGTCGTCGGTGACCCAGTCGCTGTCCAACGGGGGCCACTGAGGGTCCCGCCAGTCTATGCGCAGGCAGGCTCTCTTGAACGCGTCCTCATCTTTGTAGATCCATCCGGTGAGGGTGTAAGTGGCTCCAGGAATCACCATCACGTCTTGATAGATGGAGATCTCGAAACCGGCGTCGCTCCGGTTGAGCGCGGCAGCCCAGTTCCCCGATTGGACGGGCGTCGTGACGGTGACGGCGGTGGCAGCATAGGACACATTCCATCCAGAGGTCCCTGCCTCAAAGTCAGGGTTGGCCAGCAAGTTGCCCTGTCCAAGAGCGGTTTTGGACGCGGACACCAGGGAGAGAGTCAAGAGACTGAGGGAAGAAGCCAGCGCCAAGGCCAGGACAAGGGGCTTCTTGGACATGCGATCTCCATCGCTATGCTGTGTCCGTCACCGGACCCCATGTTACGTACGCTGTTGAGGCGATGATAGCGTAGTCTGGCACCGCCGGCAAGCCCCTACGCCAGAGAGTGCCAACGGAGGTACATTCTCCCGCGGGCCAAGTCTGCCACCATCGCCCCCTTTGCCCCATCGGGCTTTGCACCATCTTCCTAGCAGGGGACCAGCAGACGTGGCGGCTATCCTTCCAAGTGCCTGACATCGATTTGTGGGCGCAAGCAGAGGCGTGCCCGCGCTTGACAAAGCGGCTCGACCATGGTATACTACGGCGATCTCGACTGGAGGGCTATCGCGCGAGTGGTCCTCCGGTGCGGCAGGTCACTCGCAGCGGCGCTGGGGCATCCTCAAGGATAGATGGAGCTGCCCAGAGAGATTCTTTCCCCTGACAGCATCAAGGCCACAATCCCTGAGTGGGCCGAGGAAGCCGTGTGTTTCTCGACAGCCTGCGCCGGCGAGAGCCTGCGTGGCATGTCGGGGGCTTGTCAACGCGCCGACTGTGGCGCTGTTCTGCTCTGCGTGCTGACGCACGACAGCCAGCCGACCAACCCGGGTCGTGGCCTGGCGGCGGCGGAGTCAGGGGTGCCTGGACTATCCTTGACAAAAGTGGTCAGGTTGCATTATAGTACGCCAGTTTTGGTACCTGGTGGGGTGTGAGGTGGGTTGGAGAAGGAAGAAGGAACTTCGCCTCGGCCCTCTCACTGTTGTCAATCTCTATTCTTAGAGGAGGTGAGTTGGGAGCATGGATGAGATCAGCAGAAGACAGTTCCTGAAGGGTTCGGGGGCCACAGCCGGCGCTCTGATGCTGCCGCCGGCGATGCCCGGGGGTCAGGAGGTGCCGGCCTTCCCGCTACACAAGCGGGTTGGCGAATCCCGCACTATCTGTCCCTATTGCTCATGCGGGTGCGGCTTGTTGATCGCCACGGACAGCAGCGGACACATACTCAACTCGGAAGGAGATCCGGATCACCCCAACAACCGAGGGGCACTGGACCCCAAGTCCATCGCCGTGCGCCAGCTTTCCACCAGCCCTCACCGGCAGAGCAAGGTCTTGCACCGGGCTCCGGGAGCCTCGTCATGGGAGGAGATGACCTGGGAGCAGGCCATCCCCCTCGTCGCACGCAAGATCAAGGACACCCGCGATGCCAGCTTTCAGACCACCGATGAGAACGGTGTGACTGTCAACCGTACCACAGGTTTGTCCTTCATCGGGGGGGCGGCCAACAATGACGAGGATTGCTACATCGCCACCAAGCTGGCGCGGGCCCTGGGGGTGGTCTATCTCGAACACCAGGCCCGTATATGACACTCCGCAACGGTGGCCGGTCTCGGCCCCACGTATGGTCGCGGAGCGATGACCAACCAATGGAGGGACCTCAAGAACGCGGATGCTGTTTTCGTATGCGGGGCCAATCCCGCAGAGAACCACCCGGCCTCCATGATGCACATCAACAAGGCACGCCGCGAGCGAGGCGCCAAGCTGATCGTGGTGGATCCTCGCTTCACCCGCACCGCTGCCACGGCGGAGATCTATGCGCCGATCAGGAGCGGCAGTGACATCGCCTTCTGGGGCGGCCTGATGAGCTACATCATGGAGAACAACCTGTACCACGAGGAGTATGTGGCCAAATACACTGATGCCCCCTTCCTGGTCAACGAGGGGTTCCAGACTCCAGGGGAGCTGGATGGCTACTTCTCCGGGTTCGACTCAGAGAAGAAGAGCTACGCTCAGGACACCTGGGTCTATCAGAAGGACGACGAGGGGAACATCCTGCGCGATGAGACCCTGCAAGACCCCAGATGCGTGTTCCAGTTGCTCAAGGCGCACTACGCGCGGTACACGGTGGAGATGGTGGAGAAGGTCTGCGGCATGCCCAAGGACAAGTTCCTGGAGGTGGCCCAGGCCTTCGCCGCGACTGGCGCGCCGGAGAAGACCGGAACCATTCTGTACGCCATGGGACAAACGCAGCACACGGTCGGCACCCAGAATGTGCGTGCGATGGCCATGTTGCAGTTGCTGCTGGGCAACACGGGTCGGCCGGGGGGCGGCGTGAACGCCCTGCGCGGTGAATCCAACGTTCAGGGCTCCACCGACATGGCCGTCCTGTTCGATAGCATCCCGGGGTACATGGCTATACCAAGTACGACCAAGCACAAGGACCTGGCCGAGTATCTGGAGGTGGAGACGCCCACGGCCAGCTACTGGGTGAACCGGCCCAAGTTCCTGATCAGCCTGTTGAAGGCCTGGTGGGGAGAGAACGCCACTGAGCGGAATGATTTCTGCTTTGACTATCTGCCCAAGGTCAGCGGCGGTATCAACAGCTACGCCTGGATCGCGCTGTTCCACGCCATCAACGATGGCACCATCAAGGGGCTGTGGGTCATGGGCCAGAACCCGGCGGTCGGCGGTCCAAACGCCAGGTTCGAACGCAGGGCGCTGGAGAAGTTGGAGTGGATGGTGATCCAGGAGATCGCACCCACGGCCACTACGGACTTCTGGCGGGCGCCTGATGTAGACCCGGCGTCGATCCAGACCGAGGTCTTCTTGCTGCCAGCAACCGACGCCATGGAGAAAGAAGGCACCATTGTCACCAGTGGCCGTCTGATCCAGTACCGGCCCAAGGTGGCCGAGGCCCTTGGCGTGGCCAAGGATGACATCGCGATCATGGACCTGATCTACCAGGAACTCAGCAGGCTCTATGAGGCTGAGGGAGGCGCGCTACCCGAGGCGCTCCTCAGATTGAACTGGTCTCACGGCGCCGATTTCGACAAGATCTGCCAGGAGATCAACGGCTACTACACCCAGGACGTCAGCGACGAGGACGGTAACGTCGTGGGCAAAGCCGGCGACATGGTCGTCAATTTCAGCAAGCTCCTGGGCGACGGATCTACCGCCTGCGGCTGCTGGATCTTCTCGGGCTACTGGTATCCGATGGATGATGGTGACGGCAACGTGCTCACCGCCTGCAAGCGGCGCGGTCAGAAGGACCCGGGTGACCTGGCCATGTATCCGTATTGGGCGTTCTCTTGGCCGGTGAATCGCCGCATTATCTACAACCGCTGCTCAGCCGACCCCCAGGGCAATCCCTGGTCGGAGGACAAGGCCTTCATCTGGTGGGACGAAGCTGAAGCTAAGTGGACCGGGTATGACGTGCCGGACTTCGTGGCCACCAAGGGGCCCAGCGACCCCGGCTTCGCCGATCCCTACATCATGCAACTTGAGGGGAAGGGCAAACTCCTCGCTGCCAGGAACGAGGGTCCGTTCCCGGAGCACTATGAGCCACTGGAGTCTCCGGTGACAAACCTGCTGTCCTCGGTGCAATTCAACCCGGTGGTGAAGGTATGGGACACCGACAGAGGCCAGGACACGGGGGACAACGTCGGGACCCGGGAAGAGTTCCCTATCGTCTGCAGCACCTACCGGGTGTGCGAGCACTGGCAGGCTGGCGGGATGTCGGTGTGGCTGCCCTGGCTGGCGGAGGCACAGCCTGAGCCTTTCGTGGAGATGAGCGTGGAGTTGGCCCAGGAGAAGGGTATCTCCAACGGCGACCGCGTCGTGATCAGCTCGGCTCGCGGCGAAGTGGAGATGGTGGCGATTGTCACCCCCCGGTTCAAGCCCTTCTCTATGAATGGCCAGACCGTGCATGAGGTGGGCATGCCCTGGCACTTTAGCTGGCAGGGGCTGGCCACCGGCGCCACCGCCAACTTCCTTACCCCCCACGTGGGCGACGGCAACACCGGGATTCCAGAGTACAAGGCATTCCTGGTGGATGTCAGAAAGGCGGTGTAGCGATGGCGAACGCGATGCTCATAGACGAATCTATATGTATGGGATGCCGTGGGTGCCAGGTAGCCTGCAAGCAGTGGAATGACAACCCGGCGGAGGATACCC
>DATEXS010000251.1:0-5833 GCA_035256725.1 Anaerolineae bacterium | reverse complement strand
ACGGTGGCGGCGTTGGCGGGGACCAGCTGGAGATACTCGTCGTAGTGAGCCCGGGCCACCCCCACGGCCCTGATGGCCACGGGAAGGGTAGCCAGGGCGATCAGGGTGAAGGGCGAGGTGATCCGCAGCAGGGCCGCCAGGACGATGACCGCATAGGTCGCCACGATGAGCATCAGATAGCCCAGCGCGGCCTTCTTCCTCCCCAGCCGGACCACCAGGTGGTCCTTGCCCACGGAGCCATCAGCGGGGGCATCCTGGAACTCGTTGATGTAGAGCACACCGGCGATGAGCAGCCCCACGGGAATGGCCGCCACGACGGGCTCCCAGGCCAGGTAGCCGCTCTGGACGAAGAACGAGCCTAGAGTCATCAGCACGCCGAAGTTCAGCCCGATGAAGAACTCGCCGATACCCTTGCTGGCCAGATTGAAGGGCGGGGCGGTGTAGAAGAAGCCGCAGAAGATGCCGATCAGCCCCAGGACGATAATCAGGGGGCCTCTGACATAGGCCAGGTAGAGGCCGACCAGACAGGCCAGGGCGAAGGCGGCCAGGGCACCCCAGAGCACCTCCCTGGGCGTGAGCAGTCCACTCTGAATCATCCGGCTGCCGCCGGTGAAGGGGCGGACGAACTCCACGTTTACGTCGTCGGTGCCGCTGCGATGGTCGAAGTAGTCGTTGGCCACGTTGGTGCCGGTGTGCAGGAGCAGGCCTCCCAACAAGGTAAGAAGGAACAGACCGAGGTGAAAGGTGCCCGTCCTGGCCCAGGCGATGGTGGCGCCCAGGAGGATGGGCACGATGGTGGCGGTGAAGAAGGGCGCCCGCACCTCGGCCAGCCAGGTCTTTTTCTTGCTCTCTCGCAGAGCAGCTAGTTGGTCGTCCATGGTATCTCCCCCGTCGTCTCTAGAATCCTGCGTGAACCGCCAGCACCTTCCGGCGGTCCTACGATTCCTCTCTCTTCCAGTTTGTCCATCAGGCGGGAGGCCCTCACGTAGCCAATCCTCAGGCGGCGCTGGAGGAAGGTGGTCGAAGCGTGCCGCTCCTGCCTGACCAGCTCCATGGCCTCCCCCAGCAGTTCGTCATCCTCTGGCTCGGCCTGGTCGGTCTCCTCCAGATCTGGCCACAGGGGTTGCTGGACCAGCTCCCCCGTTCTTTCTTCTCGCGGCAAGTCCATCCCTTTCCAGAAGCGAACCAGACGGTCGATCTCCCGGTCGGAGACGAAACAGCCTTGCAGGCGCAGAGGGGAGGAAGAGTCGGCGGCCACGTAGAGCATGTCACCCCGGCCCAGAAGGGCCTCCGCACCGCCCATGTCCAGGATCACCCGGGAGTCGGTCTGAGAGGTGACGGCGAAGGAGATGCGCGCAGGGAAGTTCGCCTTGATCAGCCCCGTCACCACGTCCACCGAAGGGCGCTGCGTGGCCACGATGAGATGTATGCCCGTGGCCCTGGACATTTGGGCCAGGCGGCAGAGGGAGCTTTCCACCTGGTCGGGCGCGGCCAGCATCAGGTCGGCCAGTTCGTCGATGACCACGACCAGGTAGGGAAGCGGCGTTCCACCCTCTGGGAGGTAGTAGGCATTGTAGTGGTCCAGGTTTCGAGCATGGGCAGCGGAGAAGAGCTTGTAGCGGCGGTCCATCTCCCTGAGGGCCCACCTGAGCATGCCCACCACCTGTCGAACCTCCACCACCACGGGAGAGAGCAGGTGCGGGATGCCATTGAAGTTGACCAGTTCTACCATCTTGGGGTCGACCATCAGCAATCTGAGATGGTGAGGCGAGTTGCCCAGGAGCAGGCAGGTGACCAGGGAGTTGATGCAGACGCTCTTGCCGGATCCGGTGGCGCCGGCGATGAGGAGGTGGGGCATCTTGCCCAGGTCGGCCACCACGGGCTCGCCGGAGACGTCCTGGCCCAGGGCCACCTTCAGCCGGGAGGTCGCCCGCTGGAAGAGGTCCGACTCCATGACGCGGCGCAGAGGGACCACGGAAACCTGGTCGTTGGGCACCTCGATGCCGATCATGGCGCGCCCCGGCACGGGGGCCTCAATGCGGATGGGCGCGGCGGCCAGGGCCAGCGACAGATCTTTAGACAGGGCGCCGATCTTGCTCACCCTGACCTTGGCCCTGACCAGGTGACCGTCTCGCTCCCTGCGTTCCACGTATCCGGGTTCCACCCCGAACTGGGTGACGGTAGGCCCCTGGCTGACCTCCACGACCCTGCCTGGGACCCCGAAGCTGCGCAGGGTGTCCTCGATAATGCGGACCTTGCGCCTGATCTCTGTCTCAGAGACCTCCTGCACCGCGTTGAGGTCCAGGATCCCCTCCAGGTCGGGCAGACGCCACTCCCTGCCGCCCAGCGTGGGGGGCCTGGGATGGGGTGAGGTCTGGTCACAGAGAGGGCCCTGCGCAGGCGAGGGCTTGTCGGCCGCGGGCCCCTCGTTCCTTACCATCGCCGGCAAGGCTGGGGGCTTCAGCCGGCGGCCCGGCAAGCCGGGAATCTTCAGACGAGGAGGGCGGGCTGTAAGCAGGTCCGTTAGCGGAAGAGAAGCTCGTTGGATAGCACCTCCCAGTCGAGCCAGTGACACACCGGAGAGCAGAATCACCCCGACGGCACCGGCCAGAGCCAGGGCTATGAAGGCGCCGATGGTGCCGAGGCCGGCCGTCAGGGCCTGGCTGAGTAGCCAGCCCACATATCCGCCCCCAGCGCCCTGACTGGCCAAGAGCCGTCCGTCCCTGGGGAAGGACAGCAAGTGTAGGGCCGGCAGGCTGGCCAGGAAAAGGAGCAGAGCGCCCAGCGGCCTGCGCCAGGAAAGCCACGGCCTCCTGCCCATGCTGGCCGCGAGCAATCCGAAGCCGATCAGACCCAACGCGATGGGCGCGGCATAGACTCCTCTGCCGAAGAAACGGCGGGCCAGCAGAATCAAACCCTCGGTGACCGGGTCCCTGGTAAAGGAAACCAGACCGAACCCGGTGACGGCGGCCAGGCCCAGGAGAACGAAGGCCGCTGTCTTCAGAGGGCTGACGTGGGTTCCGATCCCTGAGGTTCTCTTGCGGGTCATCCGGCCGTGCCTTGCTCTTCCCAGGGCCGGGGGGCCAAGCTTGGGCGGGCCTGGATGGGGTCGACGTCCATCGCCAACGACAGAGGTCGGCGGGGTCGCGCGTGGTTTCTCATGGCTAGCCAGGGATTCCTGATCCCGCGGCGGGGAGGGGATGGAGCCATCCCTTTCCTGCTAGAATAGACTCAGTTGCTGGGCGTCCGCTGGAAGCTCCACGTCGGCAATGGCGTCCGCCCGGGCCAGGAGTTGTGGGATCTTGGACATGTCATCTTCGACCACCTGGCGCCACTTGGGCTGATGGAGAGCTGCGGCGGGATGATACATCGGATAGTAGATGATCCCCGCCCTCTTGCGCGGCTGGCCGTGTACCTGAGAGATCTTGGCCCCCGGGAAGAATCGCTCCATGGAGAAACGGCCCAGGGCCACGATCATCCTGGGTGAGATCAGCTCGATCTGCCTGTCCAGGAAGGGCCTGCAGGCCTCGATCTCCTCTGGTAGGGGATCGCGGTTCCCAGGCGGCCGGCATTTGATGACGTTGCAGATGTAGACGTTGTCTCTCTTGAGTCCGATCTCCGCGAGCAGCTCTTCCAGGAACTGGCCGGCAGCGCCGACAAAGGGACGACCTTGCTGGTCCTCGTGGAATCCCGGGCCCTCGCCGATGAACATGATCTGGGCATCCTCCGGGCCTTCCCCGGGCACGGGGTTCTTCCGCGATTGCCACAGGTCGCAGCGCTGGCAGGCGGCGATCTCTTCATAGACCTCGGTTATCTGGGACACCGGTACGCCTCCTTCAGGGTGCAGGAACCCGCCCTCACAGGGTGTCACCAATACTCGCTGGTGGCTTCGAAGTACCCCCTCCCTACGCTGGGATTGTAGCACATACGCAGGTGATTGTCTAAACTGGGGTCGGCTGTAGTGCGTCGCCCCTCCACTCGCGCTGTGCTGGGAGAAGGGCGCGGGGCAACCGTATGGGTTTGTGCCTAGTTCACCAAGCGGCTTCGGTCCTTGTCTGGTTGACAGAGGGGTGATATACTCATACAAACTGGGCTATGGCGCAACATGATGCGGCCGGTGTGTTTGACCGGCTGGCGGTGAGGGAGGCGACTGGACCTCGCCTCACCCCAAGGTGACCGAGGCGAGTTCGGTGGACGATCACGAGATCAAGGGAGGCACGCGGGGTGAGCTTAAGCGCTGATCGCCGCGAGGAACTGATAGAGCACCTTGCCCACTGGCTAAACCGCTGTAGGTTGGGCATCCCCGCTATCGCCGTGCTTGAGGCTCACAAGCCGGTGAGCTTCGTCTCCAGTCAGACCCTGCTAGCCGCTGAACCGCTGGTGACCCTGCTGTTCGGCCGAATCCAGATCGGGGAGTACGCAGCATTGCTGGAAGACGCCCGCAATGTAGAGCGCGTGATCCACCGGCTGGAGGAGTTGGAAGAGCACGGGAGCGGAGCCGAGCAGGCTGCTCCCTGAGGGAGGTTGGGGCGTTGGCTTTCCTCGCTGAGATTCTGGGCAACCTGGGGATAGGCCAACAGCATGCCCTGATGTTCGCCCTGCTGTTGCCGTTCTTTCCCTTGCTTCTCCTCATCAATCGGAGGATACGGGAGGGAGGGAGACCCCAGTTGCGCCCAATCCGTGGCTATGAAGCTCTACAGGAATCTCTGGGCCGGGCGACGGAAGATGGGCGCACAGTGCACGTATCCATGGGCACCGGCGGCATAGGCAGCGGTTCGACGGCCGAATCGCTGGCCGGGCTCACTGTGCTGGAACACGTGGCCAGCCACGGAGAGGCCACAGGCCTGGAGATCATCGCTTCAGTCTCCGATCCTTCCCTCTTGCCCATGGCTCAGGATGTGATGAGAGAGGCGTGTACCGCTCCCGGTCATCCCCACACCTATGATCCGGCTTGTGTTCGCTTCATCTCTCCCAACCGGGCGGCGTACGCGGCAGGGGTGATGGACATACTGGGGCACTCAAAGGTGGGCTGCAACGTCATGGTGGGCAGCTTCGGCGATGAGGTTCTGCTAATGGGCGAGGTGGGCGCGCGGAACGAGGTCGCGCAGGTAGGCGGAACCAGTTCCCCGCAGATTCTGCCGCTCGTCTATGCGTCGTCGGATCATACGCTGATCGGCGAGGAGATATTCGCCGCCGGCGCATACCTGCGACAGAGAACCTCCCATCTGGCCAGTTTGGCCACTCAGGACTGGCTGAGGACGGCGGTCATCCTCGCTATCGTGATCGGTATTCTGGCGCGAAGTCTGGCCTGAGCTGCCCTTCGATGAGCAAAACCTCTTACGCGTTCACAGGAAAGGTGCCTGGATGAGGAGAGTTGCGCGCGGCATTACGGTGGGCGTAAGAAGGTCGGTACCCATGGCCATCGCCATTGCCATGGGGTCGCTGATGCTGGTGGACTTCTTCTTTGACGAGGCACACCTCAACGACCTGGGCCGGTTCTTCATTGAGTCCACGGTGATTGTGGTGGCTTTTGCCCTGCTCCTGGGCCTGCTCAACGTACTGGTTGTCCATGTCAGGAGGATCGTCAGGCGCCAGGAGGGTTGGTTCTACAGCATCGGTCTGCTCGCCGTTGCCGTGGTGGTACTGCTCGCCGGCGTATCGGGTCCGGACAGCCCTGTAGTCACGTGGATCTTCGACCACGTGCAGTATCCACTGCAGGCGGCCACCTTCTCCCTTCTCGCTTTCTTCGTGGCCACGGCAGCCTATCGCGGGCTGCGGTTGCGTAGTCTGGAGTCTGCGGCCTTTGTGCTGACGGCAGTTGTAGTTATCCTGG
>DATEXS010000250.1:0-2264 GCA_035256725.1 Anaerolineae bacterium | reverse complement strand
TGTGCCCTGGAGCCTCTACTCCGCTGGGCGAACTCGCAGGCCGTCCAGAAAGAGCCCGACGACCTCCGAGACCAGTTCCTCTGTCGATACTGTGTCCAGCTCTGAGGGCTGCCGGAGCCAGAGGTAGCCGAAAGACATCACCGCTCCGATCATGGCGCGCCCTACGATGTCGCTCTTCACCTGCCGGAAAACGCCGGCTGTCGTTCTACCCTCGATCAACTGCCCGAGGTAGGAGAGGGCAGGGGACAGCACCTGCTCTGCATAGGCCTGGCGCAGTTCGTCGTCGACGAGGACCTCGGGCATCAACGCCCGAATCAGGTCCATGTTCTTGGTGAGCAAGTCGAAGCGATCTTTGACCAGGGCCGTCACATATGCTCTCACGTCCTCTTGAGGAGGGAGCTGATCCAGTTGCTGGAGGGATTCCAGGGCCAGGCGCTGGGACATGGCGATGAGCAGGTCGTATTTGCTGTCGAAGTAGTTGTAGATGGTCCCTTCGGACACTCCGGCCACAGTCGCGATCTCCCTGGTGGTCGCAGCGCGGAAGCCTTTGCTGGCGAAGACCTTGGTTGCCGCCTCGAGGATCTGGGCTTCTCTCTGCTCCCTGGTGAGCCGTTTGGCCCCTTTGCCCTTCTGCTGTGACATGGCGCCATACCTCCTCATGCTCAGGAATGAGTGAGCGCTCACTCATTATACTGGATATTGTGTCCGTTGTCAAGATGACTTCGGCGGCGGGTGGAGGGTCTACAACACGCCTGGTAGGGAGGGGCGGGCCGGGAGAGTGGCCATGGCGCAGAATGGCCAAGCGCGGTACAGTTGGGAGAGAACGGAGCGGAAGAAGTGGGGCCTTCACTGACTGAAGATGCTGCGCAGGTTCACGCCACCGTGGCCGGGCTGGCCAAGGACTACGGGCTGCGTGTCTTCAAAGCTGAGAGGTGGACCGCAGAGGAAACTGGGCAGCTACACAAAGCTGCAGAAGAGCTCTCGTCTCTGATGGGAGGGTCTGCTCGGTTTCGCAGGAAGCTGAGATGGGTGCCCATCTGGAGGACGCAGCGACGGACGCGGATGGCGGCCATGGCTGCTCCCTTCGTGGGTGTTGTGTACTTCAAAGGGGCCAGTTGGGGAGATGCGCCTGAACTGAAGTGGCAGACGGTGCATGAACTGGCCCACGTGTGGGACATCTGCTCCTTCTACCGGCTGTCCAGAGGCTTGAAGCGCGCGACGGGCAGCAACTACGGCAGGTTTAGATGGCAGTCTCCAATCCCCTTCGAGTACGAGCCTGGCGGGCAGTGGCTAGAGGGAAGAAGGCCTCCCCTCAATGCCCTGGAGGACTGGGCAGACTCCGTGGCCACCTATGTCTATCCCAGCCACGCGGAGTCCTGCCGCCCCGCACCCAGGCTGATCTCGCCGGCGCGCTGGGACTACGTGCGCGAGCAGATGCGTATTCAGCGGCCCTATCCTCAAGAGTGGATTCCCCACTTCTACGGGCCGGATGGGGTAGCGCCGGCTCCTTAGTTGCGTGCCCCGATGTTACTCAGACAGCCCCTGGTCCCGTAGGAGGCTGTCAACCTTCGTTTCGACTTGGTCCAGTCGGCTCCGCAGTCCCTCCAACTCGGTCTGTGTCGGCACGTCAAGGCGGACCAGGGAATCGTGGATCTCCTGGATGATCGTCCCCTCCACCGCTGCCTGTCGCTCGCGAGCCCTGGCCGCCATGTCCTCCCGCAACTCCTGGGCCTCCGTCAGGGTGATCTCGCCCCTTGAGGCCAGGGTGTCTGTCCGCTCGCGTATCTCGTCTTCGAGTTCCTGAAGCGCTTTCAACGAGGCGTGGAACGAACCCCGCAGTTGGTCGAGACCCAGGCTTCCTCGTCGGACCAGCGCCGTCAGGAGTCCCTGCGGTAGGGAACTATCCTGTCTCTCCTGCTCGCGCAGGATCTGAGACAGAACCAGGGTGGTGATGTTCTCTCCCGTCTTGCTGTCAACGACCTGGACTTCTTCTCCATCTCTCACCAGGGAGGCGATGCCAGACAGGGAGACATACCGTTTGTCCACGGTGTCGTAGAACTTGCGGTTGCGATACTTCTTGATCAGGCGCAAGACAGCCTAGCTCTTGACCAGTTTATCCAGCTTCCGGTTCAGCTCGTCCAGCTTCTTCTCCACGGCCTTGAGGTCCGCTTTGCTGGGGACGTCCATCCTGCCCAGTGCTGCGTCAACCCTGGTGTCGAACTGAGCCTGAACCTTCTCCCGGCGTTTCGCCATCATGTCATCGA
>DATEXS010000249.1:0-3630 GCA_035256725.1 Anaerolineae bacterium | reverse complement strand
AGTTGCACGTCCGCGTCAGCGGCGTAGTCCAGGAAGGTGGTTGCCCCCACCAGTTCGCAGCCGTCGATGAGATCCTCTTCCTTGACTCCCATCACACCCATGGTCATGGCGCAGGCAAACAACCGTACCCCCATCTCCCTGGCCATGTCCACGAACTCAGGGATGCTGGGCACGTTAGCCCGGCCCATCCAGCTCTTCATGAAGGCCGTAGCTATGTGGGTCATGCCCGGGATGGTGCCGATGATGTTCGGGACCTTCATAGGTATGGCAGGGATCGGCTCCGGAAAGGCCGGATTGCCAATCGGTGCTACCTTGAGAGCGTTCATCCTCTTCTTGCTGATTATGTCAAACCCATAGAAAGTGAAGAAGATGCCCACTTCCCAACCCATGGCCGCAGCGGTGGTCGCCAGGATCAGCGGAGAATACGCCTCGTCCAGCGATCCCTTGGATGCCACCAGGGCCAGTCTCTTCTTTCTTTCCTCAGCCATTCTCTTCTCTACCTCTCCTAGCTCTTGCGACGCACGTAGAACTTGAACACGCCGCCCTCTTCAAGCATGCTGACCAACTCGTGTCCGGTCTGCTTGGCCCAGGCCTGCATGTCAGCCTTGGAGCCAGGATCGTCGGCCAGCATCTCCAGCACCTGCCCCACCTCGATCTCCTTGATGGCCCTGGAGATCTTCACGATGGGCATAGGACAAAACAGCCCTTTGTAGTCTACCGTCTTGTCTACCCTCATTTCAGCGGTCATTTCCGATCCCTCCTTATGGAGAAATGTCACCATATCGGCCGCAGAAAGCGGCCGGCTACAATATGGCCTCCGCCAGCGCCTTTCGCTGGGACAGAATTCCAGCCAGCACCTCTCTCAGCAAATTCAGGGCCAGGATGACCCTCTTATCGGCCAGCGAGTAATAGATACTCACTCCATCGCGTTCGGTGTTCACCATGGCGCTCTCCCTGAGCACCTTCAGGTGTCTGGTAGCGGTGGCCCGCGACATCTCCAGTGTCTCCATGATTTCGCTGACGTTCTTCGGGCCATCGCTCAGGGCGTAGAGAATAGCGATCCTCTTAGAGTCAGCCAGGCCCTGACAGAGTTCTGCATGAAGCTGATCTATCTCCTCTCGGAGAGCTCTATCCACTCTGCTGACCTCCCTTCCGAGCGCGGGCAAGAACCGCGTGCGATTCACTACGTACGTTCTTATTTACGTTCACACGTATATATTAGCACAAATGGCGCGCTTTGTCAAGTACCTGAGTCGAGGAGTTGTGGCCGGACCCATGCTCAGACGCGCACGGGGGGGTGACAGCGGGCGATGCTGTAGGCAGTTCACACAAAGAAAAAGCCGCCAGAGGGTCTATGCAGCCTCTGGCGGCTGAGAGGTGATCGAACTGTGTGACGTTCTATTCCGCCTCCAAGTGAGGCGTGATCTTCTTGAGCAGTTGCTCCTTCGGCATCCAGCCCACCAGCGTCTCCACCGGCTGTCCATTCTTGAACACGATCAAAGTGGGTATCCCTCGAATCCCGTACCGGGTGGGGGTCTGCGGGTTGTTGTCCACATTTAGCTTGGTCACCTTGAGCTGCCCATCGTGCTCCGCTGCGATCTCCTGAATGATGGGAGCGATGGCGTGACACGGCCCGCACCAGTCGGCCCAGAAGTCGGTGATCACCGGCAGAGCAGACCGGAGTACCTCCTCGTCGAAGTTGTCATCGGTCACCGGGATCGGTTCTGCCATGGAAGCCTCCTAGGTTTGCGTTGTACCTCTATGCTACCGGATTCCCGTCAAACCTGCAAACGCTTGAGCCAGTCTTCCACGGGTCCTTCGAACTCCCGCTTTGGTTCGCGGAGCATCATGTCTTTGATGGCCTGCCGGACCTCCTTGCCCGCGAAGAGCACCTGATACACCTGCTCGGTGATGGGCATCTCCACGCCGTACCGCTCAGCCAACTTCATGGCGGCTTTGGTGGTGTTCACGCCTTCAGCCACACTGTTCATGGTGCGCTCCACGTCCTCCAGCGTCCGCCCTCTGGCCAACTCCTCCCCGACATAGTGATTCCTGCTATGCCTGCTGGCGCAGGTACAGAACAGGTCACCCACCCCTGCCAGCCCGGAGAAGGTGAGGGGGTTGGCTCCCGCCGCCACGCCCAGCCTGGTGATCTCCGCCAGGCCGCGGGTCATGAAGATGGCTTTGGCGTTCTCGCCGTAGCCCAACCGGTCGGCCGCCCCTGCCCCCAGGGCGATGATGTTCTTCAGTGCACCCCCCAGCTCCACGCCGATGACGTCGCTGTGGGTGTAGACGCGGAACCGGGGCGTCATCACGGTGGCCTGGGCGAACTGAGCCGTCTCAGGGCTACGAGAGGCGATCACGGTCCCCGTGGGCAGCCCGGCCACGATCTCTCGCGCCAGATTGGGGCCCGACAGGACACAAATCCTCTCCTCGAACTGGCACGTCAGCTCCTCGGTGATCACCTCGCTCATTCGCTGGGCGGTATCCGTCTCCAGCCCCTTGGCCGCGCTAAGTACGAAGGTGTCTCCCGTGAGATAGGGGCGGACCCAGCGCACGTTTTCCCTCATGCGCTGAGCAGGGACCACCAGCATCAGCAGATGGCAGGAGCGAAGCGCTACGTCCAGTTCTGAAGTAACAACCAGCCCATCGGGCAGGATCACGCCAGGCAGGAAGCGCTTGTTCTCTCGTGCCGAGCGAAGCGTCTCCGCCTCCTCCGGGGTGCGGGCCCACAGAGTGGTGCGGTGGCCCCGCTCAGCCATCATCACCGCCAGGGTGGTGCCCCAGCTGCCAGTGCCCACGACGGCGATGCGCCTGCTCTCGCCCACTAGGCCTTCTCTTCCCCTATCCTCTTGGCCGGCTCGCCTATGCGCCGCTCCGTGCCCTGGAGGAGACGTTTGATGTTAGGCCGGTGAGACCAGAGAACCAGACTGCCCACAGCCAGCGCGAAGGCCAGATGCTCCACGGGCTGGTGGAAGTAGAGCACCCCGATGAGCAGCGCTGGGGACATGAGGAAAACGATGAGCAGCGAGGTCACCGAGGCGTACCGCAGCAGGCCAAAACCTATGAAGACACTAGAGAGCCCTACGATCAGAGAGGGCCAGGGGGCCATGAAGAAGTAGGCGCCCATGGAGGTGCCGGTCCCCGCGCCGCCTCGGAAGCCGATGAAGATGGAATAATTGTGGCCCACCACGGCCGCGAAACCGGCAAGGGCCACTGCCAGTTCCGTGCCCAGCAGCCACCTGCCCAGCAAGACGGCCACCGCGCCCTTGAGGACGTCCAAACCGATGCTCAGCGCGGCGGCCTTCTTCCCCGCCGTGCGCAGGACGTTGGTGCCTCCGGTGCGACCGCTGCCGTACTGAGTGATGTCAACGCCTCTGGCCCGGCCGATGATGTACCCGAACGGGATCGATCCCAACAGATACCCCAAGAGGGCCACCGCCGCGTACTGGAAAACGATCATCGTCGCTGATCTCCCTGTCTATGGAACCCCTGAGTCGGGAAGAAGTTACCGTCCACAACGTCAGCGGCGGCGCCCAACCCCTCGATCGATGCGCCGCCCATGATTCACGCCAGGTAATTATAGGGCCGAGGACCTTGGCCCGCAAACTCCGTCACCAGGGAGAAGAT
>DATEXS010000248.1:0-2061 GCA_035256725.1 Anaerolineae bacterium | reverse complement strand
GCTCAAGGTGGAACCGCAGACCGAGTGTCTGGAGATCACGGTCAATAACTGCAACGGAGGGGTACTGGAGGTCAGCAACACCTGCGCTGAGATGCTGGTTCTCGACCAACTGACCGTCCATCCTGGCGAGCGCCACGTTGGTCTCGACCTGGACAGGCAGAATGGCGAGTATGTCCTCAAGCCTTCGGGCAGCAACTTCTCCGACTACGTACCCTCAGAGGATGCGTTCGTCGAAATCCGCGGGCTCCTGGGCGCGCAAGAGGTAAAGATCTCCTTCATCAAGACAAAGGAGTTGTGCTAGAAAGCTGGGCCCGCGGCCGCCAGCGTCACCTGGTGAAGCGGTGACCGCAATTGGCCAGCCCCGAACTCCCGTGGGGGCTTCCTAGCCACATCTCTTTCAGAACCAGGCGTCCCTCCTCGTCGATGAACCAGGAGCCGCTACCGTCCAAGTTCTCTGGGACATAGTTGCCTTCTGCGCCTGTGAGGTCAAGGGTGCCCTGGTTGAGGCCGAACGTATATGTTCCCCAGTAGTCTTTGTATATCTCGAAGGGATGCCAGGTTACGCTGAACTCCCCATTGGCGCCGAAGGACAGCTCCCCGATGCGCTCTTCGGGAACCACCTCCTCATCGGTCTCACAGGAAAACTGCGCCTCTTCCCCCCAAACTCCGAAGAGAGGGTTGGCCTCTGGTGTATAGACATGCACATCGGCTGACACTAGACGCCTCCCGTTTTCGACATCAGCGGTAACCGTGAACACCTTCCCGCTCGGCGTCCCCGGATCCACGGTGAAGACGCCTGTCTCGGCGTCGATGGTGGCGCCATCGGTGGGCGACACCGACCAGGTGGCACAGGCGTCCACCGGTTCAAAGACGTAGCAGCACTCCACCACGCCAGGGGAGAACTCCCACGTCTCCCCTGGCTGCATCGCCAGGGTGTCCCCCATGACCAGACTCAGACGGTTGAGAGTGTCCTCGTCAAGGCCCCTGCGGCAGCCTCCCCCGAGGCCAAAGGGAAGCCAGTCCCAACTGCAGGTGGGAACACAGGCGACCGTCACGGCCAAAACCCCCAGTGCCACCAGCAGAATCCTTGTGCGTCTCCCTGCCACAGCCACCTCCAGACATGAATAACGGCGACGTCTTGTCCACCCCTCGATACCGCTCCAACAAGCCCAGCGACTGCGGATTGTAGCACGGACACCAAGACATTTCGAGCGCCGACTGGGCCACCGGACGCTCCAGGATGCCCAGGCAAAAAGGCGCATTGAGCGCCATGTCTCTGGCTCCCCTATTCCATGAGCCGGCCCACCGCGGGTGCAACGAAAACGGCCCCCTCCCATGAGACAGGGAAGGGGCCGTAGGTCACGCAGACCTGGTGTCGCTACCTAATGACCCTTGTCCGAGTTGCCACCCTGCTGCGGTGTACGGGTGGGCTGAGGCTCACCATTGGAAGTTGGTGACTGCTCTCCGTGGGGCCCGGGAGTGCCCTCCTGGCGGTACTGGTACTCCTCTTGTGCCTGTTCCGGATCGGTATCCGGCGGAGCGGTCTCCTCGGGCACCGTGGTGTCCCCTGGTTCCAGGGTCGGCGTAGGCGTCAGTTCTCCATGGGGGCCAGCCGTGCCCTCGTAACGGTGCTGCTCTTCTTGCCGCACCTGTTCCTGCTGCGGCGAAGGAGTGGCCTCACCGTGCGGCCCTTGGGTACCCTGGTAGCTGTGCTGGTTCTGCTCCTGCATTTGCTGCCCTGCACCGGCCGGAGTTGGCGACATCTCTCCGTGAGGACCAGGCGTGCCCTCGTATCTATGCTGGTACTGGTAATCCAGGTACATGGGATCGTTCTCGGCATTCAGACGGGTGCGCTCCATCAACTGGCTCGCCTCCCGTAGCCTGGTTTGGGTCTCGGCGCTGGAACCAGTGGCAGCGCCCTCCAGCACCTGCTGATGAAGGCGTGTCCTCTCCATCACCCGCTCCAACAGGGCAGGAACTTCCTCTGGTCGGGCCTGCGCGATCTCCACCATGGCCTGCTCCATCTGCCGCGTCATGCGCACAACCACGGCCTGGGGCACT
>DATEXS010000247.1:0-6983 GCA_035256725.1 Anaerolineae bacterium | reverse complement strand
TCATTGTCAAGAACGTGTGCGTAATGTAAGAAGGGGCACCCATGAAGAACAAGAGCCGTGGCCGTGCAAGGACGATTTCCGGTGTTCTGGGTGTGCTCGCCGTTCTGGCTTGCGTTGCGCTGGGGGTGTCCGCCCTTCTCTATTACCGGCTCCAGCAAGCGCGGGCGCAAAACGAGCCGCCCAGCGTGACTATCACCGAGCCGGCGGAAGGAGCCTCAACCCTCGCGGACAGCAGCATGGTCGTGTCCGCCATGGCCTTCGGCGGCATACCCATCACGCGGGCCGAACTTTGGCTAGATGGGGAGCTGGTAGGCACAGAGGAGACCCGCATTCAGGGGGGCATCTCCCCCTTCTATGTCTCTTTCGAGCTGCTGGTGTCGCAGGGCCTGCACACGCTGTTCGTGCGCGCGGTGAACGCCACGGGACTAATCGGCGACAGTTGGCCGGTCGGCATCGGCGGTGTGGAAAGACCGGCTGCTGATGAACCCGCGCGACTGGTGACGGTGGAGGAGGACCAGACACTGGACGACATCTGCGCAGTCTATGATTGTAACCCAGAGACCGCGGGACAGTTGAACCCCAACCTGCGCGGCCAGCAGCCACCGGCGGGCAGCACGGTGGTCTTGCCGCCGCCGCAATCCAAGACGGAACCAGGACCTGGCGAACCACCCGCGGGCCCTTCCGTTGGCCCAACCGTACCTCCTAGTGCTCCGTCGGGGACTGGTACGCTGCCCCCGCCTTCCGGTCCCCCACTGCAGGTCATCCCGCCGTCTCCTCTGCCTGTCGACCTTGGCGGCCTTGTGGGCGCCGTATTGCACCTGGGGCCACCCGCGGCACCGACCAATCTCCAGGCGGAGGTCATGGACTGCACGGTAAGATTGCGCTGGAACGACAACGCCGACAATGAGGAACGATACGAGGTCTGGTATATGTCGAACATTTTCCAGGCCCCGCAACTCATCGCCAAGCTCAATCCCGCCAAGGGAGGGCAAGTCTGGTACGAGTTTCCCATGGGATGGGGGGCCTACATTCTCTGGGTGGAGGCGGTCAACTCTGTGGGAAGACAGCCCAGCAACCCTGTGGGGGCAATGGTTAGTGTGACCACCTGTGCCCAGACCCTGGCCAAAGAGCTACAGGTCGAGGCCTTGGACATGACCGTGCCGTCCGGCTACAGCCAGGTCTATTGCTACGTGTCGTTCGAGGGCACGCCTCATGTGCGGGTGCCGGCTGGCAGCAGCGACTTCATACAGGTGACCGGGGGCAAAGGGAACATCGCCTCCTGGGCCAGCGGCAACAAGAAGTTGGTGGTTCCCATCCCCGCAGACGACTCGCTGGAGGTGGAGGGGGAATGCTGGGGCTGGTCTGGAGGGCTGAGCAAGTTCGGCACCTTCAGCGGTCAGTACCCGAGGCCAACCTGGGATGGGGTCAGGCGTTCCTTGCCAGGCACCGGCTTCGAGATCGGCGTAACCATCAAGCCTTTGGGAGGGGCGTTGGACACCAGTGGCCTGCTGACGACCTACAGTTACGAGGATCCGACCATGCCCGTCCCTTATGACGTCCGAGCGCTGACCGGGGCGCTCACTTGGAAGTGGGACGGAGATGCGAGCAAGATCGGCGGCTTCCAGATTCTGCTGAATGGAGCGCCCTACAGCCCCAGTGGTGGTTGGTCGCTGGTGGCTCCTACCGCACGTTACGCCGAAGTCAGGTTGCCGAAGGATTGCGGGATGCACATTACATGGCAGGTTCGGGCTGTGTCAGGGCAAGCGCAGTCTAGACTGAGTGCTTCAACGAAAGAAAACGACTACGACCTGCCCACGTGCCCGGAGCCTATGTATGCCATGGTTAAGTTCAATACCATCACCTTCATTCGCAATTGCGATGACCTGGACCTTTACTGGTATCTCAGACTAAACGGCGTAACGAAATCGTTCTATTGGAGCTGCGAACCTCACCCGGTAGGGCCTGGCTGCTGGGGCACTTGGCCCCATATTGGCGACGATTGTGGCCCGCATTCACTGGCGTCGCTAGGTAAGTTTGAGCATCCTCATCATCCCGACACGGTGGTGGCGTCGCTGGGCGAGACCCGAACAGGCGGGGGCGGCGGTCCGCTCTCTATCGAGGTCTATGACCTGTTCTGGGACACCTTGAATTTTTGCTGCGACGAAGTCGCTGGTGAGCACAGGGTGGTGTACAGCTTCGCCTCCCTGGAGGAAGCCCAGCAGAAACTGGGCTGCGGGAGGGAGGTCTGTGTCGGGCCAGGCACCGGGGACCCGTATGCCAGTGAGTACGCTGGAGAGCACGCCTCGATCTGCTACACCCTGTACATTTTCCCACAGGCCGAGGGTTTGAATTGCCCGGTGAAGCAGCCTGCGTATATCCCGCAATGACACCTCAGGAGACCAGCCCCAGCGCGCCTCCTGGTATCGCGCGGCGAAGACAGCTCGACTGGGGCTGCCGGCATCGTCAAGGCCTGGGGCGATTTGGATAAGTGAGGAGGACTGCCATGAACACGCGTCGTGGCCATGTCAGGTGGATCGTTGTTGAGGTCTCGCTACTTGTCTCCTTGGCCTGCCTTCTGCTGGGGGCTTGTACCTTTCCGCAGGCGCTCGGGCAGGATGAGCCGCCGAGCGTAACCATCAACGAGCCGGCTTCAGGGGCCTCGGTGGTGGCGAACAGCTACTTATACATTTCGGCCAGTGCCTCAGGCGGCAACCCCATCACCCGGGTCGAACTGTGGATGGATGGAGAGCTGGTAGGCACGCAGGACAGCGGCGCTGCGGGAGGCATCTCCCCCTTCGACGTCTCTTTCGAACTGCTGGTGCCCCCAGGTGACCACACACTGTTCGTGCGGGCCGTGAACGCCGCGGGACTCATGGAGAACAGTTCGGCGGTGAACGTCAGCGCTGTAGAAAATCCCAGTGCTGGGGCAGAGGCGACGGCTAGCCCTTCTGCACCGATGCCAACGAACACGCCCGCACCGCCGGCCACCGAGTCCCACGAGCCCGTGGAGATACCCCTCTTAGCGCGAGAGGGGCGGGTGGCCGGCAATACGCCCGTTGTCCTGAGGTTCGGCTGGGAGACAGACACTTCCGAGCAGGTGGCGGATTTCCTAGGCTCTGTCGACTTGGTGGTCAGTCTGGATGGGGAAGCCGTGCCGGACGCCGGGGATTATTGGAGCGAGGTCAGGGAGAGCGGGGGCCGTGACGAGAACGGAGAGCCGAACTACCTGACTGTGTGGTTGTATGAGGTAGGTGTTCTCAGCACGGGGACGCATCGGGTTGAGGCCGAGCTACGCTTCCAGCGACCTGTCACGGACGGGTTCGATTCCGATGGAGACGGCGCTCCCGAAGAGTACTCGGGGACAATGCCTTTCTCGCTGCCGATCGTGGTTGGGGAATGACGGTTCAATCCACCTCCGGCTGCGCTCGCTCCCTACGCTAGCCCCAGACTCTCCTTGGCCATGCCTCACCCGGCGGAGAACAGAAAGCGCGCTCGGACAGGCATGGAATGGTAGCGCAGGGGAAGAGTCGCCAAAGGGCCAGGTCGTGGAAAGCCCGGGATAGAGGAGGACTGCCATGGACAGGCGTCGCGGCTGTATCAAGTGGATCGTTGTTGCCGCCTTCGTGCTTGCCGCACTGGCCCTGGTTGCGTTGGGGGCCTATGCCTTTCTGAACCTGCGGCTGCAGCAGGCGCGGGCCCGGTTTGAGCCTCCGAACGTCTTCATCAGCGAGCCCCTTCCTGGGGCCTCGGCGCCTGCGGGCACAGAGCTCGAGGTATCCGCCACGGCCTCCGGCCTCCTCCCCATCGTGCGCATGGAGTTGTGGGTGGACGGGGAACTGATAGACACGCAGGAGGCTGACACCGGCGCGGGCGGGTCCCCTCTCTATGCCTACTTCGCCATGGCGCCCTCGGAGGGGCCCCACGTGCTTCATGTGCGCGCCGTCAACGCTGAAAACATCATCGGAGATAGTCTGCCCCTGGCGGTGACGGGTGAGCCTCTCTCCGACCAACCTTTCCTGCAGGTTGGTGTGGGTCCAGAGCAGACTATGGCCGACATCGCCGACTCCTTCGACACCGACGTGGACACCCTCCACGAGTTGAACCCCGAGTTGGCTGGCCAGGAGCCAGCGGAAGGTGCGGTGGTCATCGTGCCGGCCCCGCCCTCAGGGACGACACCCGGCCCCACCGGGTCTCCGGTGGGCCCCAGCATCCCCTCTGGACCATCCGCGCCTCCTGACACGGGCCCTTCGTTGCCGCCACAGGGCCCCCCGCTTAAAGCCATCGAGCCGTCTCCTCTGCCAGTCGACGTCGGCGGACTGGTGGGCGTCGTCGTGAACCCATGGGCTCCTGCGGCACCCACCGACCTTCAGTCCGAGGTCACCGACTGCACGGTCCGTCTGGCCTGGAAGGATAACGCCACCAACGAGGACCACTTCGAAGTCTGGATGTGGGGTCTGGGCTACCCTGGTCGGCTGGTCAGCAAACTCCAAGCGGCGCCGGGGGGATCGGCCTGGTATGAGTTTCCCGCGCCGTCATGGGGGCACTTCGTCTTCTGGGTGGAGGCGGTCAATAGTCTGGGGAGGCAGCCCAGCAACTATGTGGCGGTGACCGTGGCCGAGCCCAGTTGCGCCCAGACGTTGGCCACCCACTTGAAGATCCAGCCCCTGGACCTCACCGTGCCGGCCAACTACCAGAACGTGTACTGCTACATCTCTTTCGAGGGCGCCCCGCATGGCCGGCTGCCTGTCGGCAAGAACGACTTCATCCAGGTTCAAGGCGGGCAAGGGGACATCGCCTCCTGGGCGGCAGGCAACCCGAATCTGGTGGTGCCGATCCCCACCGATGGCTCGCTGGAGATTGAGGGGGAATGCTGGGGTCGAACTTCGAAGGCCGCGCCCCTGGGGTCTTTCGGCGACCAGTATGGCAGCGACACCTGGGATGGGACGAGGCGGCCTGTGGACGGGGCCAGCTTCGAGCTCGGCCTGGCTATCGAGCCTTTGGGGGCGATAAACACCAGTGACGGCACGAGCACCTATAGCTACGAAGACCCCACCATGCCCGTGCCCTACAACCTGCGCCTCAAGGAATGGGGCTTCTCCGACCCGACCGTCACAGAGTATATGCTACAGTGGGACTGGAGCGGGGACGAGACGAAGATCAAGAACTTCCAGGTCCTGCTCAACGGCGCTCCGTATGGACATCCGGTGGAGCCTCAGTATCGGATGCAGGACGTCACCTATCTGCCCTTCAGTTGTGGAAAGTACGTTCACTGGCAAGTCCAGGCCGTGGCCAACGAGACTTACTCTATCCCCAGCGAGGCGCTGGTTCAGTACGACGTCATCCCCTGCCCGCTGATCGCCGAGGTCAAGTTCGAAACGATAAGCATAGGAGAGGTAGACCACAACCTGTGGGTTCTGGTTCCCGGCTACAACGTGGGCCGTTGTGATACCGTCGGCGCCAGCTTCATCTTGTGGGTCAACAAGGATTACAGAAGAGCCGGGCGCTGGTACGCAGATATGTGGGTTGGCCCCGGCAACGTCCAGATGACCTGCGGCAGCTACACCTTCGATGAACTGCTCAAGGTCTTCCCCGACTACCGAGATGATCCCGCCCCCGACACATTCCAGGTGCTGCTCAGGGGCGATAACCCCTCCCTCAGCTTTATGACCAGGTTCATGTACTGGAACAGCTGGGGCGAACCGACCAGTTTCGCCTGGAACTACAAGACCATCTCCATGCCCTACGAGCAGTGGAAGACCTACAGCGAGAAACACTCCTTCTTGACCTTCGGAGGCGACGTGAGGGCCGTCGTGGAGGTCAGTGTGCGGGGGTACGTGCGCGAGTAGCCGCGGAACCTGAAGAAGCCGCCGCGTGGGCGCGAGCGAAAGAGGAGTCCAGATGACCAGGACCTTGGTAGCCACCCTATTTCTCGCCCTGGCCCTGCTGACGGTCGTCTCCGGCTGTGCTCAGCAGGCGACGGTGGGACCGGCAACCACCGGGCCACCGCCGGAGGCTCCAACCGTGCCTCAGGAGCCATCGCCCACCCCGCCACCCACCGCCACCGAGACTGCCCCACCTACCCCTACCGAAACGGTGACTCCCCCATCGCCCACGGCCATGCCGACCAGCACCTATACCCCTACTCACGCGCCAGAGCCGACTTCCACTGCCACCTCCCTTCCCGCCGTGCCGATCGTCTTCCAGGACCGGAGCGAACAGGGCGACCTGGAGGTCTTCGTCCGCAATGCCGACGGCTCGGTAACCAATCTCACCAAGCATCCCAGCGAGGACGCCTACCCTGACCTGTCGCCCGATGGGACGCGGATCGTCTTCGCCTCCAACCGCGAGGGGCCGACACGCGTCTTCGTCATGAACATCGACGGATCGGCATTGACTCGGTTGACCGACAGTCAAGCCGGCGACACTCACCCCACGTGGTCAGTGGACGGCACGCGGATCCTGTACTCAAGCCTGCTTCCTGACCATAACTGGGAGATCTACGTCATGAACGCCGACGGCGCGCAGAAGACCAACCTGACCAACAATCGTGCCATTGATACCTCGCAAGCCTGGTCGCCCGAGGGGACTCGGATCGCCTTCGAGACGGACCGGGATGG
Source organism: Anaerolineae bacterium (assembly GCA_035256725.1). Classification (GTDB taxonomy): domain Bacteria; phylum Chloroflexota; class Anaerolineae; order UBA7937; family B3-Chlor; genus JAUVXJ01. Next base: position 366 of record DATEXS010000247.1, on the reverse strand, counting down.
GGACTTCGAGATCTACGTGATGAATGCCGACGGCTCGGGGCAAACCAACCTGACCGACTATCCAACGTCGAATGACATCGCTCCCACCTGGTCCCCCGACGGCACGCAGATCTTCTTCAGGTCAGATCGGGATAGGGAGAGGTTTGACTACAAACCCTACGTGATGAGCGCCGACGGCTCTGAGGTCGGCCCAGTGGAGTAGGTCTGGTTCCGAGCGGTGACTTGCCCTAGTGAGTGGGATGGCAGCCCCCTACGGCAGCTCACTGTGCCAGTAGCCGTTGCTGTCGAACAGGATCACCCAGCTCCCATCCGGCACCAAGAGGCCGCCCGCCCATTCTTGATGTTCGCTGGGCTCGTCCACTTTGG
>DATEXS010000246.1:0-2702 GCA_035256725.1 Anaerolineae bacterium | reverse complement strand
GGGCGGCCACGCTGGATGACTGAGCACGAGCGCCCCCCCAGCGACGAGAGAGGGGTCTCGTTCCACCTGTTCCACCGCAGCCTCGAAGACCTGGTCGCTCAGTAGCTTCCGGCGGGCGTTGAGACCCTCGAGCTCGACGGCCAGGATCCACGCCCGACTCGGGTCATCGGTAGTGAGAAGCTCGACCGCACTGTTGGCGTTGGCCAGCCTGCCCAAAGCGTTCAACCTGGGTGCCAGGTAATAGCCGATATGTTCCTCTGTCAGCCGCGCCGGGTTGACTTCGGCTTTCTCCATCACAGCCTGAAGGCCTGAGCGCCTGGCCTGCCTCAGGGCTCCCAGACCTCGCTGCAGCAGGTACCTCGTGTCGCCCGTCTGTACTGCCACGTCAGCCACAATTCCCAGGGCGACCAGATCCAGGTACTGTGTCGCGTCCCCGGGGCGCCCTCCTCGCTCGTACAGCTCCTCCACCAGCTTGTAAGCGCACCCCACCCCTGGCAGTTCTCTCAACGGGTGACCCCGGGCCAGCATCTTGGGGTTCACCACCGCCCAAGCGTCCGGCAGGCTCTCGGGCAGATCGTGGTGATCCGTGATGATTATGTCAATGCCCGCCTCTTGCGCGTAGCGTACCGCTTCGTGCGCAGTAATGCCGGTGTCGCATGTCAGGAAAAGGCGGACCCCATCGGCTATCAGCTTCCTGAGAACGGGCAGATTGACTCCGTGCGACTCAGTGGCTCGGACGGGGATATGGTATCGCACAGAAGCGCCGAGCTCTCGCAAAGTCGACCAGAGCAGCGTCGTCGCCGTCTGGCCATCGACGTCGAAATCCCCCCAGACGCAGATCTCCTCCCCCTGGGTGATTGCCCTCTCCAGTCGCTCTGTGGCCCTGATCAGGTTGGGCAGATCGCTGGCCGGCGCGGGTTGATAGAAGTCAGGGTGAAGAAACGACCTGGCCGCGTCAGGTTCAGTGAGACCTCGCCGCACCAGGGTCTGGGCCACCAGAGGATGCCCGCCGACGGCGCTCTGCAGCGCCTGAGGCACGTGCACCTCCTGGGGCTCGATCCATCTCCTCATAAGTGGGCCTCAATACTCGATCTCAGCGATCTGATCGAAATCGAGGAAGATCTCCCCTTCATCCTCAGCGTCGTGGTCCTCCTCGGCATCGAGGAAGTCGCCAGCCCTTACGCCGCGCTGGCATAGAGAACGATACGGACAGAACCGGCACCGCTCCTCGTCCGCTGTGCGGCCGAACCGTTCTTCTGAGAGGCCCTCAATCTCCTGAACAAGGGAGTTCAAATAGGCCTCATCCTCCCCGCACCGCTCTGCATCGTACCGGAACCGCTCAGGATCATCAGGGAAGCCGGCAAACCAGTAGACCATCTCCACCTGCTCTGGCTGCAAGCTCCGACCTCCATTCAGATGCGCTCCGGCCCGTACCAGGAGGTATGGGTACACTCTGGTCTGTAGCCGCCCCTTCAGCCACCTGCGCCCACGACGCTGACCATAGGTCTTCCAATCGAGGATCACGGAGCCACTGCCCGGCTCAACGGCCAGCAGGTCATACTTGGCCACGAGACGGTGGCTGCCCACGGGGGCTGAGAGCACGATCTCCGGATAGTGCACCTTGGGCAAGTCGCCAGGCCCCCTCTCTACGTAGTTCAACCACCACCGCTTTAGCTTCTCATCCGCGATGACAGCCGACAATTCCTGCCCCGAGATCCCCAGTTCCCGCTGGTGAATGAGGTGGTGGAAGTCACTGCCCTGCAGCAGGTGTCTCTCGTGCTCCAGGGCGGGCTCGGCCACGATGGCGGGCCAGGCCAGGCGCCGCACGTACCGCAGGTAGAAGCGCCACGGGCAGTCTACATAGTCCTGCAGGATGCTCTGGCTGAACTGAAAGTCACTGGGCAAGGCCATCGCCCGCCCCCCTCCTGAAGCTCAGAAGCTCGATGAAGGGCGCTGCCTGCTGCTGGTCGCCCCGCCGGCCCGTGTTCCAGGTAATGACCAACTCCCGCTTGGCCCTGGTGATGCCCACGTACAGCAGACGCAGCCGCTCGGCCGCATAGTCGTACCTCGCCCGCTGTGTGGCCTCCCCTTCTTGATACGGGCCGTCCTCCGCGGCCAGAGCCTCCAACTGCGCCAGCGCCTCCGCCTCCAGGTTGAGACCATCCCGCACGAACCATCTCTCGGAGATGTAGCTGTCGTGGGCCTGCGCCGAGGGGAAGTCGTAGTTATTCACCGACATCAGGTACACACGGTCCCACTCCAGCCCCTTGGCCTTGTGGACGGTGGAAACCACAACTTTGCCTTTGTGTCGCTCGGGGTCAAAGCCGATATCGTCACCGCTGAGGCCCAGGAAGCGCCGTTCGTTACGGGCCACCACTGCCAGTTCCTCTGTCAGTTCCGGCAGCCGCCAGTCGGGGCGAAGGTCACCGGCGTGCCTCAATACCACGGCCAGCTTGTGGGCCACAGCCAGGTCGGCGGGGTCGTGGAAGAGGTCCTGGGCCAGGGTGAGGATGAGCTGGTCGATGGGCAGCAGGCTGGCGCCCTGCCAGCGACGGACGAGTTCCCGGAAGGATTGCAGCGTGTCTCGCACGTCGTCAGGCAACTCCGACAGGTCCAACTCGCCAAGCCAGTCTCGATCCGCACGAGGCCACAGAAAATCCTCCACCCGTCCGCACTTTGCCAAAGCCCTCGCTACCCGTTGG
>DATEXS010000245.1:0-8121 GCA_035256725.1 Anaerolineae bacterium | reverse complement strand
GGGATACCTTCCGCTTCGTCGGCCCTTCGACTGAACCCGTTACAAGTCCCGCCTTTGGTCAGTGCATACCTTACGGCCGATGCGGTAGTAAGCGTTGGAGGCCATTTTGGACAACTCGGAAGTTTAGTGCCCTTGCTTCTCGGCTCTATGCTTCGCAAGCGCACCGTGGTCTGCGGCGCGTCAACTTCGGGTCCGTACTGGGCACGTTGGCACTCGTTTCTGGCGAGCCAAATTCTCAATAGAACCGCTCTCATTCTCCTAAGGGAGCAAATATCAAGAAAGCATCTGGAGAAATTAAGGTTAACAAAGCCACAGATTTACCTTACTGCTGACGAAGCATTCTTGCTCGAGGGTGCCGGCGAGGGAAAGATTGCCAGCATTTTTCTGGAAGAACGTATTCCAACCGTGAAGCCGCTGATTGGGATCAATATTTCGAGGTGCCCGGGCTCAGACCGGCAAGCTCACGAAGAGTACGTACAAGCTATGACGAGCCTGACGAACTACCTCGTTACGGAGGTAGGGGCCACTGTTGTGCTCGTGCCTTTCTGTTTTGTCCCAGAACGTGATGACAGGTTGGAAAGCGCCCGAGTAGAAGGAGCGGTGAGAGACAGGGAAAGGGTAAGGGCAATTACTCGGAAGTTCGGTCCTGCAGAGTTGAAGGGAATAATAGGAAGGACCGACCTCTTTGTCGGGACACGGGTCCACGCCAACATCCTTGCCCTCTCCATGGGCGTCCCAACGCTGGCCCTGAGCCACCACCACAAGACGGACGGCATAATGGATGCCCTGGGGATGTCGGAGTGGGTCTGTAATTACCCGGGGCTGGACTCATCTGAGCTGATAACGAAGGTCAGGAGCTTATGGACACTAAGAGAGGGCGTAAGGGACGAGCTGTGGAACAGGATGAGACTCATGGAGGAGAGGGCATCGCTTAACGCCAAGTTAATTGAAGAGCTCCTCGTCACTAGGGACTAAGGAGCACCCGGCTCCGACCGTTGTCAAATATCACGTCACCGCCGACAACGGCCTCGTAGTAAGGCGAAGGCAGCTCCTCTATCGGCGTTAGCCTCGGTGCCACCTGGGCCCTCGATACCGTTTGTGCCAAAGCCAGCTCCCCTGATTTGATGTTCATGGCGCTGAGATAGACGTAGGCATTGGCAGGAATCTCCTTCAGTGCTACCGGGGGCTGCTCTGCGGTGACGCTAAGCATGCCAAAATACAGCCCACCCTCAATGCGCCAAAGAGGGGCAAGACGGAGATAGATGGGCCACGCATAGAAATCGTGGTAGAATTCTACCTTCTTCTCTTCGACACTGAAGAGCCATTCCGCTCCGCGCACTTCCGCGTCACTAGTGACAGGCGCATGCATCCTGTCACCACTCACGGCAAAGGAGAGTGGATACTTCTCCCCAGCTATCTCAGACACGAAGCCGCTGCCGAAGAGGAAAAGGACCGCAACAAAGAGAGCCATGAACGCCAGTGCAATGCGTCTTGGTCCCGTCATTTGCGGAGTCAATCCTGCCAGAGAACCTCCCGCGGATGATCTCTGAGATGGCTCTGGGGCTTGCTTGGAAGGCCCGCTCGCCCATGGAATCCGGATCCTGTCAGCAGGGCCGAGGATTGTCGCCACACCAGCGATGACAAAAGGCGCCAAGAAGAACACGGGGAGGGTGAATAGTCTGTTTAGATCAGCGAATGTAGCGAGGTAGGGAATGCCAGCAGTGCTGCAAAATAGGCCAAAGGAAACAGCAGACAGAGCCATGAATTCCGCTGGGAATTCCACGGGCTTCTGTCGAACCCAGCGCCATAGATATGCCACCAGGCCCACACCGATGAGGGCCTGCAAGGCGACATACATGTATTTCAGTACCAGACGTGCCAGGCTGAGCTCCGTCCGGGAGACAAGGCTCGTAGCGTAGCCAGCCCCGGGATCGGTGAACCCCGACGTTAGACTGTCCACGAATTGCTCGCCGAGTCTTGCAAAGGTATCGAATGTTGTCGATCCTGCACTATACATGTACCATCCAATTGTCACCGTCACCGCCAAGACAGCCAGGTTCATCCCGATATGCCGGCTGGTCTGATGTCGCCAGGCCAGAACCGCCACCGCCCCCGCAAGGAGAGTTAGACCCAGATAGGCTGTAGCATAGTGCGAGACCACCATCGCCAGAAGAAAGGCCACCCGCAAGCTGGTCGTCCCTAGTCCGGGCTTCTCTCCAAGGGTCAACATCATTGCGGCCATAAAGACCCAACCCACCGACTGCTTGGCCGCCAGCGGCATGGTGAAGTAGAAGGCATACTGGAACATGAGAAGGAATACCGCCAGGAGAGCCCATTTCCTGCTAATGTACTGCCGCAGCAATTCATACATGGCCAGCGGCACCAGGGCCACGAGCACAGGAAAGACTATCTTGAAGATGGGGATGCCCTCCAGGCCCGTAAGCCGGGAGATCAAGACAGGCAGAATCGTCACACTTAGCGTGGAATTATAGGTGTTGGCGGGAGACGTAGATTCCCAGACGGAGCGCTCCTCAGCGAGCTCGAATACGCGATACTCGATCTGTGTATCTAGCCCGGCTATTTCGGTGGATATCTGCGACACATGGAGGAGAACGGAGACAGCGACCGTGAAGACAACCCAGGGGTATAGATCCTCCGGAATGATCTTGGACCACACGGCGACAATGGGTATGAGGGCCAGGACCGGCAGGAGCACCATCAGAACGGTGTTGTCATCGCGGGAGTTGACGAGTTCGGCCCCCAATGCGGCGGCGAGCGGCAAGCAGAGGAAGAAGAGAAACCAGGGCACTGATGTCAACACCGGCTGCCAGTGGTGGCGATAGTCGCGGTCTCTGAAGTAGGCAATTATTGAGAGGAGCGGCAGGGCAATAGAATATGTGAGGACGATCGGCCAAGGGGAGAGAGGGCGTGCAATGCCCAGCGATGGGTACGAAGCGTTCACTGCGAAGCCCAATAGCAGGGCGAAGGCGAGGCTTAGACACACTGTGTACACGAGCGTCCGGGCCGTGCCCAGGTCGTGGAGTCGCAGGATGCGAAGAAGGAGGGCACCAGGAATCATAGCGACGTAGATAGAACCCAGCACCACCTTCGTCAGGGACAAGAGACTTGGCGCGGAATCGATGCCCAGGAAGGCCAGGACGGCTAGCTGGGCCGCCGCCACGACAAGGAGAAGGTTCCTGATCTCCCAGTCATTCAGGCAGAGTATGCTGGACCGGGTGTTCATATCCCGCTCGTCGACTGGCGATCCCTCCAATCTGTCAACAGCACCTCATGCTCGGGCGCGCCGGTGCAGCCCGAATGACCAAAGTCCTCTTTCATGCCGTAGCTGTCAGCTCTAGGGGATGTTTCCGTCTCCGAGACTCTTCCGGCAGCCCAAACGAGTTGCCCGCCTCTCGTTGTTGGGTCACCCACGGAAGCCCTCAATGACCTCAGCCGCTCACGCGAACGGTCTCTCTCCCCACCGTCAACCGCAGGGCTTCCTCCACAATCTGTGGCACCGTCAGCGAGTGGAGGCGTCGCAGGTAATCGTGGCTGCCGGCCTGGTGGCAGAAGGAGTCCCCTATGCCCATTCGTCTGAAGGCAACGGCGGAATTGCCCGCTGCCAACGCCTCCGCCACTGCACTGCCCAATCCCCCGATGATGCTGTGCTCTTCCAGGGTTATTACGGCGGCGGTCTCATGCGCTGCCCTTTGCACGGCCTCAACATCCAGCGGCTTCAGGGTATGCATGCTGAGGACGCGAGCCGAGACTCCCAGCAGTCCAAGCTCCTCCCCCGCCTCTACAGCACTGTGGAGCATTCCACCGATGGCGATGAGCGTTAGGTCGCTGCCGTCACGCACCCTGATGGCCTCACCGACGCGAAAGTCCGGCACCTCTTGATGGACAATCGGGTCTCCGGCCTTCGCCAACCGCAAGTAGCACGGCCCACTTCTTCTGGCAACGGCCTGGGTGGCCAGGGCGGCTTCCACCGGGTCTCCGGGTGCGATGACCGTCATGCCTGGGAGGGAGCGAAGCATTGCCAGGTCTTCAGTGGCGTGATGGGTCATCCCCAGGGGGCCGTAGCATAGCCCGCCGCCCACGGCAACAACCTTCACGTTGGCGTTGTGGAAGCACACATCGTTCCGGATCTGCTCCAGACAGCGCAGCGTCGGGAAGTTGCCGATGGAGTAGGTGAACACAACCTTGTCACACAGGGCCAGTCCGGTGGCGATTCCTGTCAGGTTCTGCTCCGCCACGCCCACATTGACGAAGCGGTCGGGGAACTCCTCCGCGAAGGGCTCCACCACGGTATAGCCCAGGTCCCCCACGAGCAGGAAGATGCGCCCATCGTTCCGGGCCAGGTCTACTAGTGTGCGGATAAAGGCGGTTCGCATGGGGAGACTCCCAGTTCGACCAACGCCCGGCGCAGCTCCTCAGCATCGGGGTTCTTGTAGTGCCAGGCAAGCTCATTCTCCATGAAGCTGACCCCCTTGCCCTTGACGGTATGCGCGATGATGCAGCTCGGTCGCCCTGCATCGAACGGGATCCCTTGTAGCGCATCCTCGATCTGGGCGAAGTCATGGCCGTCTATCTCCCGCGCCGCCCAGCCAAAGGCCCGCCATTTGTCGGCCAGCGGCTCCAAGTCGAGCACCTCCTTCACCCGGCCAAAGGCTTGAATCTTGTTGTAGTCCACGATGGCGACGAGGTTGCACAATCGGTGATGCGGGGCAAACAAGGCTGCCTCCCAGGTGGAGCCCTCATCGCATTCGCCGTCGCTCAGCATCACGAAGACCCGATACGGTCGGCCATCGCGCTTGCCGGCCAGAGCCATGCCGCAGCCCAGGGCAAGGCCGTGCCCGAGGGAACCCGTTGATGCCTCTACCCCAGGGACATTCGTGTGGGTGATGTGCCGCACCAGGGGTGAGCCATCCCGGTCGTAGGATTCCAGCCACTCCTTGGGGAAGAAGCCCATCTCGGCAAGGACAGCATAGACGGCCGCACAGCCATGGCCCTTGCTCAAGATGAAGCGGTCACGGTCGGGCCAGTCCGGGCGGGCTGGGTCGACCCTCAAGATCCCACCGTATAGCACCGCCAGCAGATCAGCCATCGAGAGGGAAGTGCCGACGTGAGAGCTTCTCGTACGATAGCTCATCGTCAGAACCTGAGTCCGGATTCGCGTAGCGAGGGTCGGGTAGTGTGGCACGCGCATCTCAGGGCGTTGGGCAGCTCAGTTCGTGAAGCGACATCTCCCCCTTCAGCTCCGCCATGTGCTCGAAGAGTCCCTCCTCCAAGGAGCGAGGTGAGTAGCCTAATCTCTCCCGCGCCTTGCTGATGTCCAGGGCGAAACGGAACGGCCTGTTACTTGCTTCGCCGGTGAGCGCCGGCTCGGCCTGGGAGCCCGCCAAGCGGACAATTCGTGTCGCCAGGTCCATCACGCTCGCCTCTTCCCCGCTGCCGATGTTGTACGTTCCGGGCTTCTCCCGCTCCAGCGCCAGGAGATTCGCCTCGACGACGTCGCTTACGTGCACGAAGTCGTTGGATTGTGTGCCGTCGCCGTATAGTGTCATCGCCCTGCCGTGCAGAGCCTGCTCAGCGAATCTGGATACGGCTCTGCTTCTCTCCTGCCCGCGGCCATACACTATCGAATAGCGCAGCACGACCACGTTCATCGCCCAGCTAAAGGAACGGCACCAGAGTTCCGCCGCCAGCTTGCCGAAGCCGTAGACCGTGGAGGCCCCTACGGAATGCTTTTCGTCAACGGGCAGGTACGCTGGCGGCTCAGTATAGACGTCGATACTGGACGCGTGTATGAACCTGTCGACGCCGCCAAGATGCGCCGCTCGCAGCAGGTTGAGGGTACCCCCGGCGTTGGTGTCATAGCTGAGAAACGGCTCCTCGCTGTCCTCGCGCTGGGGGAGCTGTGCCGCCAAGTGGAAGCACGCCACGATGTCGCGGCCTTCCATCAGATTTCGGACGGCGTCCGCATCCCGGAGGTCCACCCTCAGCATCTGGAACCGCTCGTGGCCCAGCACTCCCTCCAGGTTTTCGGTTCTGCCGGAGCGCGACAATCCGACAACGCGGTAGCCTCTCTGGAGAAGCCCGCGGCACAGATGCGAGCCCACAAAGCCGGTCGCTCCCGTCACGAGGACGTTCATGCTGGCCAACTACGCAGCCCAAGACGGGCCGAGGACATCAGCATGTCTCTTGACCCAGGCAATGGTTCTGGCCAATCCATCCTCTAGCTCAACCCTGGGAGCGAACCCCAGGACGTCTCTGGCCAGGGCGATCTCCGGCACGCGGACATCGATGTCCCGGAAAGGTGGGCTCTTGAAGACGATGTCGGACCTGGATCCACAAGCAGACACAGTCTTCTTGGCGAGTTCATACACCGTCACGGCATTACGTGGGTTTCCGATGTTGAATGCTCGCCCTATCGCCTCTTCCACCTCCAAGCATCGCAGCAAGCCGTCGCAGAAGTCATCCACATAACACCAGGATCTGATCTGTGTCCCATCCCCGGAGATCTCCAGGTCTTGGCTCCTCAAGGCCCTAAGGATGAAGCGAAGGACGGCATGGTCACCTACCCTCCCGGGACCGAACACGTTGAAGGGACGGACCAGTACTGCGGGCAGGCCCTTCTCGCGGAAGTAGGCGGAGGCCAGGTGCTCGGTAGCCAATTTGCTGATCGAGTAGCACCATCGGGGATCCCGAATCGACGGTAGCACGCAATCGCCATCCTCAGGGGTCCTGAACGCATTAGCTCCGAGGACCTCGCTGCTGGACAGGAGAACTACCCGCTCGCAGCTTGAACCGGCAGAGAGGATCTTGAGCAGGTTGGAGGTGCCGATGTAGTTGACGTCCAGGGTGCGAGAGGCATTTTCAACGACTTCTCGCACCCCGACGACGGCGGCAGCATGCACCACTATCTGGGCATCCTCAGCAACTCTCGCCAGTTGCGACATGTCCAGAATATCGACCTCCGCCAGCTTGACCCGAGTGTCGGCCCTCAGCTCCGAAAAGGCGAAGGCGTTGCGGTCAAAACCAACATCCAAAAGGGTCAGGGTGTTGCTTCCCACGAGCCTCCTGGCCAGGCTAGTGCCTATGAAGCCCGCGCCGCCCGTGACCAGAATCCGCTTGTTCTTGATCGCTTCGCCCCCCATGGCCCGGGGCTCCGCTTGCGTCACCTTCATCGGCTCACCCGATCCTTTCGCCTTGCAGGGCCGCGGCCAGGGGCAGCGGTTGTGGTGAGGCAGCCGGCTTTCCTATGGCCAGATAGATCAGCCCCTCCATCTCACCGGCGTCGAAGAGGTTTCGGCAGTCTATGATGACGGGATGTGCCATGAGGGACCTCAGGTACTCGGCGCTGAGGCCGCGGAACCGGTCATGGTCCACGAGAAACAGGGCGCCATCAACGTCCTCCAAGGCCGCCTCCAGTGATTCCTCCCTGGTGAAGCGCCCAAGCCTCGTCTCGATCGCAGCGGCGTAGGGGTCATAGACCTTCACGTGTCCCCTACGGTCCAATATCTCCTCGATGATCTTCGTCGCCGGCGATTCCCGAGTATCATCCACTCCCTTCTTATAGCTCAATCCCAGGACCGCCAGACACGAGCCAGCCATCTTGGTGCCTGCGAGAGCCAAACCTCTCTCGGCGAGGTTGACGACGTGCGTCCGCATCAGATCATTTATCTCCCCGCTCAGCTCGATGAAGCGGAGAATCATGTCATGTTGCCTGGCCTTGTAGGCCATGTAGTAGGGATCGAGCGGGATACAGTGGCCGCCCACACCGGGACCCGGGTAGAAGGGCATGAAGCCGAAGGGTTTCGTGGCTGCAGCGTCGATGACCTCCCAGGTGTCGATGTTCATCCTTTCGAAGATGAGGGCCATCTCGTTGACCAAGGCGATGTTTGCACTCCTGAAGACGTTCTCCAGTATCTTGCAGGCCTCAGCGGTTCTGCAGTCTCTCACCTTGATGACCGTATTGATGACGCTGAGATACAGGGAAGCGGCTGTGTCGGTACATTGACGTGTAAGGCCCCCGACCACCTTGGGTACATTGTGCACGCGGTAGTCCTGGCTGCCCGGGTCGATCCTCTCCTGAGAGTAGGCCACACCGAAGTCGAT